>JAOTYS010000298.1 GCA_029861795.1 Gammaproteobacteria bacterium
GATACCGGGCCATTGACGAAAAAGCGCATGGAAACGGTGGATGACGAAACGGTCGCGGCAGCTCTCGACTTTATCGAGCGTGCCAATAAGGCGGGAAAACCGTTCTATGTATGGTGGAACGGCACGCGGATGCATTTTCGCACCCACGTCAAAGATGAACTGCGCGGCATCTCCGGTCAGGACGAGTATGGCGATGGCATGCTCGAGCACGACCTGCACGTCGGGCAGTTGCTGGCCAAGCTAGATGAGCTGGGTATCACCGATAACACGATTGTGCATTATTCGACCGATAACGGTCCGCACATGAATACCTGGCCGGATGCGGGCTCGTCACCCTTTTTCGGTGAAAAGAACACCAACTGGGAAGGCGGCTGGCGCGTGCCGTCCATGGTGCGCTGGCCAGGCAAGATCAAGGCCGGTAGTGTTTCCAACGAAATCATGCACCATATGGACTGGCTGCCGACTTATGTGGCCGCCGCCGGCAATTCTGATATCAAGAATCAACTCCTGAAGGGAACCAGCGCTAACGGTCGCAATTACAAGGTGCATCTCGACGGCTACAATTTCCTGCCCCACCTAACCGGTAAGGAAGAAAAAGGACCGCGCAAGGAGATCTTCTATTTCGCTGACACCGGTGAGTTGACAGCCTTGCGCTACAACGACTGGAAAGCGATGTTCCTGGAGCAGAAGGCATACACGACCCTGCGGGCCTGGATCGAACCCTGGACACCGCTGCGCGTGCCGCTGATCTTCAACCTCCGGCGCGATCCTTACGAGCGGGCCTACCGGACGTCGAACACGTATTATGACTGGCTGATCGATCGCGTCTTCTTCCTGGTTCCCGCACAAGCCTACGTCGGTCAGTTTCTGGCGACCTTCACGGAGTTCCCGCCGCGGCAGAAGCCGGCGAGCTTCAGCATCGACCAGGTGATGGAGAAGCTGCAGACCTCGGGCGGCTCAAAATAACTTTCTAGGATTTGGGCGGCGGGCCTGCTGTTCCGCCGCTCTTTCTTCGTGCGGGAGCGGCCCTTCGATCGGAGGAAAACACTATGCTTATCAATCCGAAGCGACTTGCGGTCAGCACTGCCCTGTTTCTTTTGTCGGTCTTGTCGATGGTGGCCTGGGCAGGCGAACATCCGAAGCTGGTACTGCAGATAACCGTCGACGCCCTGCGCGGCGATCTTCCGGCACGTTTCTCCGGTGTGCTGGGTGATGGTGGCTTCCGTTACCTAATGGAGCAGGGTATCCACTACGCTAATGCCCACTACCAGCACGCCAACACCGAGACCATCGTCGGTCACGCGTCGCTGGCCACTGGCACCGTTCCGGCAGCGCACGGCATGGTCGCCAATGTGTGGTTCGACCGCGAGCAGGGACGCCTCGCCTACAACATCGAGGACCCGCGTTATCACTTGCTAACGACGGGTGCCGATGTCGATCAAAAGACCGAGATCGATCCGACGCAAAAGAAAGCCAGGTCCGACGGTCGTTCGCCGGACAATATCTTGACCTCGACCTTCAGCGACGAGTTGGCGGTCCATTTCGCTGGACGCTCGAAGATCTTTGCGGTGTCGGTCAAGGACCGCGGCGCGGTGTCGCTGGCCGGGCACGCGGGCAAAGCCTTTTGGTTTTCTAAGAAAAGCGGCGAGTTTGTCACCAGCAATTATTACTACGATAGATATCCCGACTGGGTACAAAAATGGAACGCGCGCAAGCCCCATTTGGCTTATGCGGGCAAGGCCTGGGAGTTGCTGCACCCACGGTTGAAGTACCGATTTGGCGCTGCCGATGACCGCGACTATGAGACTAACTTCCCCGGTTTCGGCCGCACCTTCCCACATCCCTATGGCAGCGGAGAAAATAAATACTTCACGACCAAGCTGACGTTGAGTCCCGCGGGCGACGAGTTGACCCTGGATTTCGCCAAGACACTGGTGGACAACGAACGGCTTGGCGAGGATGCGGTGCCGGATTATCTGGCGATCAGTTTTTCATCCACCGATTACGTCGGTCATATCTTTGGCGCCTCCAGTCTGGAGACCGAAGACAACCTGGCGCGCCTCGATCGTACCTTGGCGGATCTTTTTGCCTTTATCGATGAAAAGGTCGGGTTGGCCAACACCCTGATCGTATTGTCCGCCGATCACGGGCAGCCGGAAGTGCCAGGGCATCTGCACGAGCGCGGTATCCACAACGCCCATTACTTCGACACTGAGGGCTTGGACAAGGCGCCGGCCATCGCGGCGTTGAAACAGCAGTTCGGTATCGGCGAGGAGTTGATCGAGGCCTATTTTCATCCCTACATCTATCTCAACCACGACATGATCCGTAGCAAGGGACTGGATCGAGCGACGGTGGAGAAGGCCGTCGCCGCGCAGTTGCTGAAGTTCGACGGCGTGGCCTACGCGGTATCCAGTACCGCACTGCGCACGGACAATCTGCCGGATACCCTGTTGACGCGTTCAGTCCTGCGCAACTTCCACACAAAACGCTCCGGCGATATCTACCTGGTGTTTGAGCCAAATGTGTTTATCAACGACTTCGGTAAATTGAAGGTAGCCTCGACCCATGGTTCACCGTGGCGCTACGACACTTACGTGCCGGTCATCTTTGCCGGAGCTGGATTAAGTACCGCGAAAGTCTATCGTGCCGTCACACCCTACGATATTGCACCGACGCTAGCGGCCTATCTCAACGTGAAGCCGCCGTCCGGCGCCGTCGGTACGCTGCTCTCTGAGGTTTTGGGAAAGTGAATGATTTTTGAATTGCGGCCGCCACGCCCACCATATCGCGGCTGTCCTTTGACAACGAGACAGTCCAGCCTCGAATGGTCCCCGCAGTCAACACAGCCGCCAATACCAAACTTGATTTTTGCATATCGAAGCGCCTCTCCAAGGTATTTTTACTAAGAACAAACCGTCCAAGACCGAGACCATGCGACCTTTGCAGAAGGACGCAGATCGTAGTTCGCCTGCAAGGTATCTACTGCGCCGAGTGTTTTCGAATCCGACTATCTCGTGTCTTGCCGGAGACTCCGCTGCGACCAGTCGGCGCTTCTATAGACGAAACCCCGTCCAAGATGATTCGAGCACATAGCAATGTCTGGATTCGTGCCATTCAGCAATTACACGACTGGCAAGTGGACTCATCTGGGTACACCGAGTAGCCCCTTCAATCTGGCAGTGTAGTTTCTGACTGCACTCGACTGTGCATCAACTGCTCATGTTATTGCTATTGGACCAACGTCGCATAGCGCCGTTGTACGTCATTGAAGCGACGCGAGAACAATCCGACACCAGCGATGATAAACTGGGGGGCCGATGACTTCGGCGAGTTCTTGGGTAAAATGCAAGCGCCCCCCGAGTGCCTTTTCACCGAGAGACAGATGAAGGGCTAGAGGTATCAGACGCTGAGCGCGATCTCCTCATCTGCGGCCAGCTTGGCAGTTCTGGATATTCCTCTTTCTGTGCAGGGTCATACCCGGTTTGTCAGAGAGATTAGCCGGCGGGACAGTGGTGAAATAATTAGCAGTGAAAGAAGGAGGCGACTGTCAATATTTCACCATCGCCCCCTCCTTTATCACTCCGGTTAATAAGGCCTTGGCGTTAATGAGATAAATCAAGAATGACGTTTGGCTGTTCGAATATAACAAAAACATCAAGTATGCGATCTATCCGTAACTGGATCGTAATTGCTCTGGGGAGTCTTTTGCCGCTCGCAATTTCAGCAAGCGGCCAGCCGCCAAAAGAAACCAAGCGGGTCTTCGTTCTTTTTTCAACCCAAAAGGACTTGCCGGGCATCGATCTCGCCGAAAAGGGATTGCGGGCATCCCTTGAAAAGACTGAAGATTTTAAAATCGAATACTTTTTCGAATACATGGATCGCTTTCGCTTTCCGGAGGCGCCGTCTAACAAAGATCTGCTCGACCTATACCGGACAAAATATGCCGATAAAAAAATCGATCTTTTCATAGCACACGGTTACCATGCACTGGATTTTTCGGTTTCCTCGTTCGGACAAATCTCTCCACGAACGCCCGTGGTTTTTGCCACCGTGTTTGACACGCATGTAAAGCGTCTGAAGCTGGATCAAAGGTTTGGCGGAAGTTTAGTTCAGATTGACCATGTGAGACTTTTGAATACGGCGTTGAATAATCATCCGGATGCGCAGCAAGTTGCCATCATTTCGGGTGCCTCCAAAGTGGGTCGTTTGATCGAAAGGCAAGCGCGTAAAGCCTACGCACCGTATGCCAATAAATACGATTTTATTTACCTGGGTCAGTTGCCAGTGAGCAGCATGCTGGAGCGGCTGGCGACGCTGCCCAAACATACGCTGGTTATTTACTACATCTTACTGAAAGATGGAAAAGGCGAAGCATTTAAGCCGTGGAAAGCCGCCACAATGATCTCGGAGGCGGCTAATGCCCCGGTGTACGGTATGGCTGATACCTATTTAGGAAGCGGCGTTGTGGGTGGGACTTTGCTTAGTTATGAGGCATCCGGCAGGAAAGCTGGCGACATTGGACTACGTATTCTGAACGGTGAAAACCCCGGTGACATTCCCATTTCAGCGGCCGGAACCAACTTGAACATGTTTGACTGGCGTCAACTCAAGCGCTGGTCCATCGATGAAGACAGATTGCCTGTAGGCAGTATTGTGCGATACAAGGTTCCATCCATCTGGGAGTTGTACGGATGGCATATTCTTGCCGCCATTACCGTGATCATCTTTCAGGGGTTGCTTATTATCGCACTTCAAGTTGGACGCCTCAGACTTCGTAAAGCGGAGTCTGACTTGAGGAGCACTCAAAGCGAACTTGAAGAACGGTTACAATTTGAAGAAATAATCTCCGAAATATCGGCAAAAGTTGCCGATGCGAATGTCGCTGCAGTTGAATCGGAAATCACGGCATCTATGAAGAAGATCGCCTCTTTTCTGGGTTTCGATCGCAGTATGCTTTTCGATTTTTCAGCAAACAAAGACCAGATCGTAGCCACCAGTCATTATGTTAAAGATGGGGTCCAGCCTACTTCCGATGTACTTGCTACGAACCAATTTCCCTGGTTTATGGCTAAGGTGCTCAACGGAGAGATGGTTGTGTTTTCCGATCCTGCGGATTTGGGTGACGATGCCGTTCTGGAACGCCGGTATCTTGAAAAAGAAGATATCCGCGCCGGAATCATCGTGCCGCTCGCAATCTCGGACGTGACCTTCGGTGCCATCGCTTTTTCAGTGTTACACAGCCCACGCAAGTGGTCCGCGCTGATTGTTGAGCGGCTACGGCTGGTCGCGGAAATCCTCACCAATGCATTGACACGCAAGCAGTCCGAGATTGAGGCCCAAAAGCATCGAGATGAACTCTCCCATGTGACCCGTGTTGCTTCGCTGGGGGAACTCAGCGCATCGCTGGCCCACGAATTTAGTCAACCGCTGACCGCGATCCTCAGTAACGCGCAGGCTGCGCGGAGATTGCTGTCCCGTAACCCCCCTGATCTTGAAGAGGTGGGCGAGATTTTGGATGACATCGTCAAGGACGACCAGCGGGCAGGCCATATTATGCATAGACTGCGCGCTCTGATGAAAAGGGATAAACAGAATTTCGCGCAGCTGGATCTCAACGAAATAATTCGGGACATTGTCGAACTTGTAAAAAGTGATGTGACGATTAACCAAGTGTCAGTGGATCTGGAACTGTCGGATGGGCTGCCTCCAGTGCTGGGAGATACTATCCAGTTGCAGCAGGTAGTTCTGAATCTTGTTGTCAACGGCACGGAAGCCATGGCAGAGATCGAGCCGCGTTTTCGAAAAATAATAATATCCACTTCGCAATCCGATCCTGGGGCAGTGATGGTGTCCGTGCGAGACTTGGGTCCCGGAGTCGATGAAGAGAACATTGAAAACATGTTTAAGGCCTTTCATACAACTAAACCCGAAG
>JAOTYS010000299.1 GCA_029861795.1 Gammaproteobacteria bacterium
TTCGTCTGGATGCAAATCTACATACGATTTCGTCGGCGTTTTTTTGTAGGTGCGCCTTTAGGCGTACGGGCGCTGTTCGTATGTTCTTTGATAGCTGTTCGTCTGAAGGCAAATCTACATACGATTTCGTCGGCGGTTTTTGTAGGTGCGCCTTTAGGCGTACGGGCGCTGTTCGTATGTCCTTTGATAGCTGTTCGCCTGGAGGCGAACCTACTCTATGAGGGTTCGCTAGCCGGCCGCGGTCTTGACGCGATTTGCAAATACCTGCCTGAGCTTGGAGATCAGGCTTCCCAAGCCGTTGGGTAGAAACAATATGGAGGCTATCAGTATGGCGCCGTAAAACAGTGGCCGCATCTGATCCGCACCAAGCTCTCTTAGTACCACCTCGTTCACAATGGTTAGCGCCACCACACCCAGAATTGGGCCGTAGAAGGTCGCGGTTCCGCCAACAATTACCCAAATCAATACGAACACCATCTGCTCAACGTCGAACTGGTTGGGATTCACAGTACCCAAGTAATGAGCCAACAGCGCGCCAGCAAGCCCGCCGAAGAATGATGCGATCACGAACGCCAAAGTGCGATATCGCCAGGTATTCACTCCCACAGATTCAGCGAGTTTGTCCTGCCAGTGAATGGCATGGAAGGTTAGGCCAATTCGGGATCGCTCTAGTCGATATAGGATTAGCAGGGAAAGTGACACCACCAGCAAACTCAGATAGTAATAGTTCACCGGTTCGAAAAATGAGATGCTGATGTCGCCAATCTGGATATCAGGGAAAGATGGAATCAATTTGATTCCTTTGGGGCCGCCGAAAGGTATGCGAAATCGTTTCCAACACAAACGAATTACTTCTCCAGCGGCAAACGAGCCGATCAAGAAATAAAACGCCTTCATGCGGAACAAGGGGAAACTCAAGATGAACGCTATCAGCGCTGCCGATGCAGCGCCCAGTAGCATGGCAAGCGGTACCGGCACACCAAGTGCCTTGGAGAACAAAGCGCTTGCGTAAGCACCTACTCCAACAATGACCACATGGCCAAGCGACCATTCACCGGTTAGGGTGAGTAGACGATAGCTCACCACTACCAACACGTTGATGACCAGAAAGACAGCAATTTCTTTCTGCGAGAAGCTCAACAAAAAGGGAAGCACAATGAGACCGGCGTAAAGAGCGATAAGCCCTGCGATCCAGGTCCAACTTAGCCTAGCCCGCATATTTCACCAAGGCATCCGCATCCCGGCAAATGAAGAAAGGATAGGCGCGCTGAACTGCGGTCGCATCGGTGGGTCACTTTTTTCTTCCTGCCGCCTTGATAGAACGCGGGCCACTGTTAGGCACGTTCTTTGGACCCGTATAGTCCGGTAGGTCTTACAACTAGCACCATCAGCATAATCAATAGACCTACAATATCTGCAACTACTCCATCGCTGAAGGTAGTAACGAAGGTATGCACAAAGGCGTAAAGGACTGCCGCCACTACCGCCCCCTCCAGGCTACCAAGACCACCGACGATGATGACGATGAAGGCGGTAACGATGACGGAATGCCCCATATAGGGATAAGTACGAACTAAAGGTGCAGTCAATGCGCCTGCCACCCCTGCGAGTGCCGCGCCGATGCACATCGCAATGCGAGCAGATTGGTTGATCGAGATTCCCTGAAGCGCAGCCGCTTCCGGATCCTGGGCACAAGCACGCAATGCCCAACCGAATTTACTGCGACGTAGAAACAACCATAACGAGCCAAGCAAGACAATGGCGGCGGTGATGACATAGATTCGTTGCAGTGGGATCGACACTCCTTGGATTCCGAACAGATTGATAGACGACCGCGTGGGTGGTGGAATATGTTCCATGCGAACACCGAATCCCATGACGATCAATGCCTGCAGGATCAGAAGCAAGCCGATTGAGGCGATTAGACCGCCGAGAGGATTGTCACGTAGCGGTCGAAACAAAGCGCGTTCCATTAGCAATCCGAGTATGCCTACCACAATAAGTCCCGCCGCGACTGCGAGAAAGAAGGGTAGATGCTGATCAGCAAAGACGTAGACAACGGCGTACGCCCCTAACATATATAGTTCGCCATGGGCGAAGTTCACCACGCCCATGACGCCGAAGATCAACACCAATCCCACTGCGATCAACGCCATGAAGCTTGCCGCATAGGTAGCGTTAACCGCGGTCTGTAACAGGAGTTCCAGCACAGCTTATCGTACGGATGCCGAAGGTCTTATACTTATTCTGTGTCGCAAGATAGATCAAGCCGGGACCAGCGCCCCGGCCATGTGATCTGTTGGCTAGAGGGGTAGAAGACTTACGACAACGCTTGTCAGAGTTAACCTCGCTGGTGGTACATCTCACCCATTTCGGTAAAGTGTTTGACAAGTAAATCTCCGTGTTTGTCCCACCAATCCGGAATGTTCCTGTATTCTTTAATGACAGCCTTGCCATCCTCGATGACTACCACTGGCCAGTCGCCCACCAGGGCATTACTGATTCCAAACAGTTCTTCGCCCCACCAGGCGGCCTCACCGAACGCGTGTTTCCCTATACCCCCTGCCTTCATGCCTGCCAGGACGTCCATGGGCTCCACACTACCCGCCTTCTCTGCGCCGGCACGCCACAGATCCATTATGGAGGCATACTCCCAGGACACTGCGCCCCATTCTCCGGGCCAACGTTTGTTGTATTCCGTGAAGAAACCGTTGGGGTCGTTGAAGTTTGTCTCCGGCCGGTTCAGGGCTGGGTCATCAAAGTCCGGGAACTGAAAGATAAATCCTTCCATGAACTCAGCGGACGTTTTTTCGATGATTTTGTCATAGAAATCCGCCGTGCAAGAGATGATCTGTCCTTGGTAGCCTTGCTGATAGGCTTGCTCGCATAGAGGGTGAACGAAGTCGGAATACGATGTATCCAAGCACAGAACATCTGGATTTTTTGACAACATCGAAGTCATCACCGGGGCGAAGTCGGTGGTGGATAGATCGAAGAAAATCGTGTCCAAGACTTCTATGCCGTGAGCTTCGAAGGCCGCCAAGTAAGTCGCCACCGAAGGCCGACCCAATGAATCGTCTTGTGCACAAATCACCGCGGTCTTTAAATCAGGCATGTTTTCCGCCATCCACCAGACACCGGTTACGTTATAGATGGGATGGACTTCACACGGGGCAATCAGTGTTTCCGTGTCCGGTGATAGGTCGCTGGGCAGCAATGTAGAAACCAGTGTTTTTGTCTTGTTCGCGATGGGCTGCACGGCCGGCCAGGTGTCGCCACCTAACATCATGATGAACTTAACTCCATCCTCTTGTATAAGCTTGGCAGCTCCGGCTCGGGCCTTTTCGGGCGCGTACTCGTTGTCGTATGAAACTAGTTCAACCTTGTAATTGTCCCCGCCAATGGCGATGCCACCGGCTGCATTAACCTGCTCGGCCCAAATTTCGCAACCGTAAAGACCCGGTAAACCCCAAGCGGCTACTTCACCGGTGAGCGGAGCCAGGAATCCAATCTTTACGGTTTTCTCGCCCGCCAAAGCGATACGTGGCATAGCGCCGGCTAACGCTACCCCGGCGCCCGCGGCGGCCGCACCGAGGAAGGTTCTTCGGCCGATCTTCTTACTGAGTAAAGTTTTCGACATGGTGTTCTCCCCTATCTCCGGATTTACAATGTTGAGTTGCTTGCTGAATAAACCTGGTAGTAGCGCTTATCGCTTATATAATCATGAACCTGGTTTGAGATCGGAGGCTGGACTGACTGGTGCGGTGCTCTAGTGAGTGTAGACCAATCCCAATTCCAATCCTCCGTTCCATGATACCCATTTCTGATGCTCGTCGCATCTCCACTAGCTTCCGGAAATCCGTCGGGAATGGAGTTCACACCAATGGGACAACACTTTATAGTAATGTATTGCCTACCTAATAGATTTTGATCAAAGCGGAGGGGCTCGCCAATGACAGATACCAAGATGTGGGGATCCGAAGAATTCTGGGGTTTGGGTTACGAATTCGACCCGCAATGGCTGCTGACACCAGCCCAGCAAGAGCTTCAGGGTAAGTTAATCGACTTGTGCCACACTACGCTGCGGGAAAACGCCATAGAAAGTGATAAGAAGCTGTTGTTTCCACGAAAAAATTTCGAGGCCTTGGCGGAATTGGGGCTGTTGGGGCTACTGGTCCCCAAGGAGCTTGGAGGTTTGGGTGAGAATCATGTGTGTTCGGCAATGGTTACTGAGACCATCGCCCGCTACGGCTGTCCCAGCACTGCTATGTGCTACACCATGCACAATGGAGCAGTCGCAGCGGCCATGTTACGCCACCATAATAGTGAGCCCATCAAGGACATCGTGCGAAGGCTGGATAACGAGTGTTTGATTGGCACGTTGTCCTATTCCGACCCCGAGACTGGCGGGCATTTTTGGTATCCGATTTCCTCAAACGCGGAGAAAGTAGATGGCGGTTGGAAGGTGCTGAAGAAGGCATCTTGGACCACGTCGGGCGGCTTTGCCGATTGGTACATCGTGCAGACTACGAGTCCGGATTTCGGTGGCGATTATTCCAACTTGTCTTGCTTCCTGATCATGGCCGACGAGGTCGATGCTGATCCTGCGAGCTGGGACGGACTGGGACTGCGGGGGAATCAATCCGGTCCGATCAAGGTCGACAACAAAGTTATTCCAGAGAATCGCCTGGTCGGTCCGGTCGGCGATGGCGCCTCGTCCAACGACGAAGCGGTAGACCCGTTTTTCCTGTTGAATTCCTCTGCTTGCTGGAACGGCATTTCCATGGCGCTCATCGACATCGCTAAGCAACATACTACAAGAAGGAAACACGTGGATGTCGGTATGCGGGTGTGTGATTACCCGACTATTCAAGATTATGTCGGTGAGGCTATCATTGATAGCAACACGTCCCGTGCGTTTTGCTTCCAATTGGCCAAGGCCATGGACGATGCCACTAACGGTTGCGACTGGTCGATTCATACCGATGTAGAAAATCTTCCACGCGCCGATTACTTACATTGGATGTGGCAGGTGAAATTCTCAGCCGCCAAGAATGTGGCCAACGTTACCGATAAGATGCTCCATGCTTGTGGCGGCACTGGTTACAAGCCGGCGCTGGGAATCGAACGCTACTTGCGTGACGGCAAGGCAGGTTGGGTGATGGGGCCGAGCAACGAAGTACTACGCCAGTTCGTCGGCAAGTTCGCATTGCTTGGGTTTGAGTCTTTGGACTACTGGAACCAATCGGTTAATGAGCGTGTACTACACAACGAGGTCAAGAAACTCGACACCGAGGGTAAGAAGAAACTGGCGCAACAGTTATTGGCCGAGACCGAGGCCGCTTGACTTAATACAACCTTCGGACTCGGGTATTCCGAATCCGGGCGTGAAGCACGACGGCTGATCTATTAGGTTCGGAAATGATGGCGAGCGTGGTTTACGACAACGCACCCGGCACAAGGCCGCGGCTAATCGAACCTAGTCTGTGGCGGCGGCAGCCGGGTAGGGAACGTTACCGTGTGCCGGGCGCCGGCGCTATCGTCGTGGGATTGCAACCGGGCGACGAGCTGAAGGTATGCGATCCTGAGGGGGGTCAGCGGTGTGAGTTGGTTGCGTTTGATTCTGAGGGTCGATGCGACGCGCATGCGCTAGGCATCGACGCGGATGCCGACGCCACGGGGTTGCACACGATCCTTGCGGCTGACAGCGAGAGCGCAAAGTCTGTCCGTGCCAGTGTCGAGCGTCGTGGCATCAAGCTTGCTGAGGCGCGGGCGTTGCCATTGTTCGGGTCCGATTCAAGCCCAGGGGCTGCGGCTACGTTCACCGCCCAACAAGCCTCGACTTGCATCATCTGTGCCCCCGGAGAGTCGATGCAAGTGGATGCACAGAATCCACCCACCGATTTGACT
>JAOTYS010000300.1 GCA_029861795.1 Gammaproteobacteria bacterium
GGGCGCAGTCAATCAACGCCGCTTTCGCCGCTAGTGGATCATCGCGGCTACATGCGCAGCGTAATGCCTCCCTCGCTGTCGGCAGCGGCGCAGGTTCGGCAGGCCCATCGGTTTCGGCTGACGTGCTTGTCCGACTTCGCCACCAAGCAAATAATGTGATTAGCCAGGCGGAAAACAAAGCGGCACTTAAGCCTTGCCACAAAAGTTTAGAGTCTTTTGAAGCAGTGGTGATGGGCGTGGCTTCTACTGTGACCGTGGTTTTGGCGTCAGTCACATCTAGCGACGTTGACTGTGGCGTGTTCTCACCTAGCGCCGGCAGTATATTAATGCGGCGTGCGGGGATTGTGGCACGGCGAGCTTCGTCACGAGTAACATCCCACCAGCTCAATTGGATCTCCGGTAAAGTCAGCTCACCGGATCGGGTGGGCACCACTGCCATGCGTTCTTGCCGGGTGCCGATGATCAATGTCCCTTCCTGTCTGGAGTCGGTGGTAGCCTGGTCCGGATAGGTTCGTACACCTTCAACTGTGGGAGCTAATACCTCGGGAAGCTGCACCCCGCTTAGTCCCCTAGCCTCGATGGTCAATGTCCGTGTCACCGGTTCACCCACCCGGAACTGAAGTGGATTCACGGACCAAGACTCTTTCAGGGTTAATTCATCTGCTGGTAGCCAAGTTGTGGCTCCGTATTCGGTCGGTTGTGGGCGCACCTTAACGTTGATTGTCTCGGTTTGCAGCCTCACTGTGCGGCCTCGGTCAAAGAAGCCGCTGAGGCCGAATTGACGTTGGCTCGCGTCGGCGATTTGACCCTGAAACCCCAGCGGAGGTATCACCAGGTCTCCGCTTGCTTGCGGAAATATCGCGTACTTACGCTCGATCACCCGATATCTGCGCCCATTACGGTGTGCTTCGAAGCTGACGTCTTTGCCGAGACGTTCCACCACCGTATCTTGAGGGGCAGGCTCATCAAGTGTGCCATCCAATAGATTTACCGCATGGAATAACCTCAGCGTGTAGACCATTTGCGATTGGACATAAGGTGTATCGGGCTCAACTTCGACTTCAAGGAAGATGTCTTGTGTGTCGTCTGCTTGCTGAGTTGTGACAGCCAGCACCTTTAGTGTCAAAGCCTGAGTTTGCTGATCTCCAATGGTGATCGGTGGAACGACTAGATTGCCTTCTCGTTTGGGTGCGAGTTCGACCAGCCACTGAGTTTTGGCAGCTTGGCGACCATTAATGATATTGACTTGTGTGCTGGTTGAGGTATGCAAGACATCGAAATCCTGCTCAAGTGGGCTGAGGTCAGGTGACTGGTTGGAGAGGCGTTCGTCCGCTTCCACAATGAGACGCACGGTTTCATTAGCACCAATAGGGTTGCGATCAAGTGACGCGCCGACCGACAGCGCCGCCGCATCATTAGACGCGAGAACGGCTAGCAGCGCGACAAGTATGCAAAAAAACTTGTGAGCGCTACGATACGCTTTGCTTAGAGATGATAGCGGTATTGTCTGTGTTACCATTCTTGACGTCCTTGAGTAGCATGCGCGCGCTGCTGATACTGTCGCAGAAATTTACGGCGCAACAGGCCCCCTGGGTCGTCCGGTATCCTGCGCAGCCATTGTTCCATCGCTTGCCGTTCTTCTTTTGTAGCGCCTTCGTCGGCTTGGGCCGGCATTTGTTCTTTTGACTGCTCCTGCGAATGGGATTCGTCGGTGGGTGACTCTTTGGAGAGATCACCTGTCTTGTCGGACGACGCTTCAGTAACATCATCATCGATCTGAGAACTAGCTGCGTTATCTTGGTCTTGATTATCACTGGGTGCGTCCGTGAGTTGCGATGATTGTTGCTGAGGTTGTGGCGCAGCTTGGGGGTTTTGCGATGACGAAGGCTTGATATCCTGGGACGAGGACGGAGTAGATCGATTGCCCTGGCTTCGACTTTCGTTGCCTGACTCATCCTGCGATTGCTGTCGACTTTGACCACTTCTGCCCTGCTGGCGAAGTTGTAGCGCGCGCTCTACCACGTCGCGATTATGGATCGCATCGTCCATATTTGGATCTATTTCTAAAACGCGGTCGTAAGCATTCAAGGCCTGTTCTAAATCGCCAGCCTTCGCTAGTGCGTTTCCGCGATTGTAATGCGCTCTGGCATCGTCTTGCTGTGCGAATGACTCCGCTGCAGCACCGTAGCTTTGAGTGCGGTACAAGGCGCTACCCCGCCAGTGTGGGTTAGCGGTCACCCGCGCGGCGTGTTCAGGATCGCCGCGCGCCAAAGACCGTGCGGCCCGTTGGTCTGATCTCAACCATAACTCGTCCCACGAAAATGCGTAACTTGGTTGCGGAATGAATGTGACCAGGACTAACAGCGACAACAGCCAACCTCGGCGAAATGCCAACGCCGCTATGGGCAACAACAACAACACCAACCATGGCCCTTCATCGCGCCAATTCTCGCTAGTGCGATGTTCATCCTGCACTTCTTGGAAGCTAGGCGTGGTCGGTGGGGCTAGTATTTGAGATAAGTCTATCTCGTTGCTACCTGCCTTGGCGAAGTGTCCACCGCCGGCCGCTGCCAGTCGTCGCAATGCAGCAAAGTCCGCACGCGATACCACTATATTGCCGTCGTTATCTTTCAGAAATCCACCCCCTGCCACTGGAATGGGTGCACCATCGTCGGAACCCACGCCCAGGACTGATACCGTATGCCCCGATGCTTGCAGTGATTTCGCCGAGTGCTCGGCAAGCTCATCATCTGCGCCGTCTGCGATCAACAATACCTGAGCGTTACTTGCCCCTACTCGCTTAAGCAACTCCCCAGCCATTTCCAGTCCCCTGCTAGTACGACTGCCTTGTACCGGCATCACGTCTGTTCGCAATGCCCCCAGCATGTTGCTCACGGTATTGACGTCCTGGGTCACAGGGGACACCAGAAATGCGTCTCCCGCAAATGCTATGAGTGCAACTTGCCCATCGGATGACCGCGCTAAGATGTCTGCAATTTTGAATTTAGCGTGCGTAAGACGCGAAGGTTTGATATCGGCGGCATCCATGGACCTAGATAAGTCCAACACAATTACTTGGGTGTTGAGACTCCTGAATACCGGCCGATCAAGTCGCTCCCAGGTCGGTCCTGCCAGCGCTGTCACTGCGACGATCCAAGCGATTGCCAGTAACACATACGGCAACGCGTGTCGCTTGTCCTTGCCCCCCACCAAAAGATGGGGCAACAACTCTGGATCGCACACGAAGCGCCAGGCCTCACCTTGATGCAAGGCACGCCACAGCTGCCACACCACTAATATTCCCACGGGCAGCAGCAGTAACCACCACGGCCTAAGAAAATGAAAGTCTGCAAAAGACATACTGGTTAACTTGTTGCGGTGCGGCGTTCGCTTTGGTGAGGACTGCGGTCGCGTTTTGTGTATGTGTGTAGTACTGGCGTCATTGCGATCGCACCGGCAAACAGCAAAGATAGTGCCAATGGCCACACGAACAGCTCTTCAATGGATCGAAACAATTCCTCGTCTACCTCTACAGGCTCTAAGCGGTCCAGCAAGTTGTAGATCTCTGCCAGGCCCTCGGTATCTTTTGCGCGAAAGTAACCGCCCCCGGTGCGTTCTGCGATAGCAGTTAACGTATGTTCGTCCAGGTCGGCTGACGGATTCAAACGTCTGGCGCCAAAGAAATCCTGAACCACCAACTCCTCCGCACCGACACCGATGGTGTATATCTTGAGGCCCGCTGCTTTGGCTAACTCAGCCGCGCGCAGCGGACCCACCTCTCCCGCTGTATTTGTACCGTCTGTAAGAAGTATTAAGACCCGGTCCCGGTCGCTATGAGCGCGCAGACGCTTCACTGCCAATCCAATGGCGTCGCCGATTGCGGTTCTCTCCCCAGCCAATCCAATCTCTGCCTCATCGAGCAGTGTTCCAACGGTGGTACGGTCGAAGGTCAACGGTGTCTGTAGATAGGCGCGTGTGCCGAACAGGATGAGGCCGATACGATCGCCGTTGCGACGTTCGATAAAGTCTCCCGCGAGTTTCTTCACTACCTCTAGGCGCGTGTGGGGCTCATCGTCGATGTACAGATCGCCGATCTTCATGCTGCCGGAGATATCGACGGCCATGAGCAGATCACGCCCGCTTACCGGAATCGCGATTGCTTCTCCCACCCATTGTGGTCGCGCTGCAGCGAGCACCAGCAGTACCCAGGCGAGCGCCGCCCATGCAAAACGGCCTCGACGTAGCACGATCGGGGCCGGCGCAGTTGCGCTGAGCAACTCGTGGAAGAATGGCAGGCGTAGCGCTGCGCTGCTGGCCTGCGACGCCTGCGGTAATGCCAAGATCGCCAATAGCGGCAACGGTAGCGCCGCAAGCGCCCATATCCACTCGAATCTAAACATCTGTTACGGCCTTAAGTGCCATATGGTTAGCCGGGGGGCTTCCGGGATTGTTCCCGTCTCATAGCGGGCGTAGTTTTGCATTACCATCAAATAGTGTAAAACTTAGGCGGCCATTATAAAAAGCATAGCCGTATCCATTCCTTGGCTAAGTGCGCCTTCAGCTGGCGATTGCAGCGATTGCTAAAGCAAGTGAGGGGCATTTTACGAGAGAAAGCAACGTGGGCTCAGATCAGAAGCAAGAAAATCCAAGACTCCAGAACGTGGTCACCGCGCTCAAGCAGCAAGGCGTCACCACTGCCCACGTCGGAATTTTCGATATAGAAGGCGGTTTTCGAGAGCGGCGGTTGGATCTAGACGACATCGCGGATACTTTTGACAATGGAGGAACTTTCGTCAATGTGTTGCACCGTTGGGATATCGCGGATGCAGTGTATCGGGAGGGGCCGTTCATCGGGGAGTCGGTAAAGATCGATCCTGACTCAGTACGGCATTTCCCATTTGAAAAGGACGCAGCCTTGTTTGTTGCCGATTACACCGGGTCATCGGCCGACACCTCACCGAGGGAATTGTTGCAACGCCAGGTGGCCAAGGCATCGGAAATGGGATTCGATGTCCGGTGCGCATTGGAGTTTGAGTTCATCGTGCTGCAGGAAACGGCCACGAGCATCCGTGATAAAGGATATAGAAATTTGAATACCTTCGCGGCAGATAATCGTTGTTGGTCCGGCCAGAGCGCGGCAATCTACAGCGATTTTGTACGTGAACTCGGGGAGCTCGTTGCGCATTCGGAGATTGATCTATTGGGATTAGGGCTCGAACTGGGCCCCGGGTGCTTTGAGGCCACATTAAGAGCTGCGTCTCCGATCAAGGCTGCCGATGATGCAGCGCTGTTCAAATCATTCACCAGAGCCTTCTGCCGGCGTCGTGATCTGACCGCGTCGTTTATGGCGCAACTGTCCAGTGAATTCCCCGGACTGTCGGGTCATGTTCACCTATCCCTGACGAAAAAAGATTCTGGCGCCAATGCATTCTATGATGCAGCTCAACCCGATTGTATGAGCAAGACGATGCAGGCCTTTGTCGGGGGTTTGACCACCCTGGTCCCAGACACACTTGCACTGTGCGCGCATACCACCAATGCATATCGACGTCTTGTGCCAGGAAACTGGGCCCCGAGAACCGCCACCTGGGCGATTCAGAACTACGCAGCCGCAGTGCGCGTAGTGTCACAGCCGGAATCGAAATGCAGATTAGAATTTCGTCTACCCGCGGCCGACACCAATCCTCACCTTGCCTTGGCGATGACCCTTGGGGAAGGGCTTTGGGGGATAGAACATGGCGTCGCGCTAGCGTCCCCTTTGCAGGGTGGCGGACCCACGGATACACCGAAAGTTGGCACCGCTCTTCCGCATGATTTGTTTGAAGCCGCTGCTCGTCTAGAATCGAACAAGGCTGCGCGTGAGATTTTTGGAGACACGTTTGTTGATCACTTTGT
>JAOTYS010000301.1 GCA_029861795.1 Gammaproteobacteria bacterium
CCACAGACAAATCCCAATGCAGGGGTTGCGATTGTTCGCAAGCTTGGGCGGGTGATGTATGAGCCCACCTGGCATGCCATGCGCGCATTTACCGATGAGCGTGGTGCCGACACATTAGACGAGATCTGGGTGCTAGAGCACCCACCGACTTACACCTTAGGCATGAGTTGCCGCGCCCAGCCGCGTCGCAGTGACACGGACATTCCAGTGATTGCCACGGACCGAGGGGGGCAAATCACCTATCACGGTCCCGGTCAAATTGTGATCTACATGTTGGTGGACTTGCGACGTAGTCAGTACGGCGTGCGTCAGTTCGTGAGTCGACTTGAGCAAGCAGTGGTTAGGTTGATGGCCAATTTTGAAATTGTAGCGGACCGTCGCGAAGCCGCCCCTGGGGTTTATGTGGATGGGCGCAAGATTGCGTCTGTCGGGCTTAGAGTGCGGCGCGGTGCTTGTTACCACGGGCTAAGTCTAAACGTAGATATGGATCTCAGCCCGTTTGATGACATTGATCCATGCGGATACCCAGAGCTGCGGGTCACGCAACTGGCCGATCTCGGTGTCGACCGCTCACCCCACGAGATTGCCCAGCAACTGATACGCGAGCTCACCACATCTTTGGACTATCAGCGTGTGATTGAAGAGCGAGTCTTCACGGCACCGCATCGACACCGTCGGCTTCTTGCTTAAGTGCTTGGTGCAGGGGGCCGTGTGCTAAGCCAACGATCGAGCTCGCGCAATCGGTCGATCGTGCCGACGTCTATCCACTTACCTTGATAGTGCTCGCCGCTTACGTGCCCCTGTCTGGCGGCGTCGAACAGTAACGGTGCCAACGGAAATATGTCCTCACTGTGTCCTTCAAACAGGCGGTGACGGTAGATGCCGATACCACTAAATGTAAGCGTGCTTTCTCGACCCGCTGTGACCTGGCCTTCCGAGGTCAAGACGAAATCTCCCCGTGGATGGTGGACGGGATTGTTTACCAAGACAAGATGACACAGACCTGCAATGGTCGTAGGGAGATTGCTGTAGCAGTAGTCGGTCCAAATATCTCCGTTCACCACCAAGAAGGGGTCAGTGTGCAGCAGCGGTAGGGCGTTCGCGATTCCCCCACCGGTCTCCAACGCACCTTCGGGTTCGGCGCAGTAACGAATACTGACACCGTAACGTGAACCGTCTCCCAGACGATCGACAATTTGGCTACCTAGGTGGGCGTGATTGATCACAATCCGTGTCACCCCCGCACGCGACAGGGCCCATAACACATGTTCGATGAGCCCGCGCCCACCCACGCTCAGCAAAGGCTTTGGTGTTTCGTCGGTTAATGGTCGCAGACGTTCACCGCGCCCGGCCGCGAGGATCATTGCGTCCACGGTGTCAGTCTAGGGGGCAGTTGTTGCAGTAGTTCGTTTAGTTGTGCAAGGCTCGAATAGCGGCTACTCACGCTGTTCACATAGCTAAGTACCCTGGGAATGTCTTCCAAATAACCCGATTTCGCATCACGATGATACAGGCGCGCAAAAATCCCAATGGCTTTCAGATGGCGTTGTACCCCCATGAGATCGAACCACCTTAGAAATTGCTCGAGGTCGTCACCGACCGGGATGTCGGAGTCGCGAGCGAGGTTAAAATATTGCAAGGCCCAGTGCTCTACCTGCTCAAGTGACCATGAGATGTAGCAGTCGCGCAGCAGCGACACCAGATCATAAGTTACGGGCCCGACGACTGCATCCTGAAAGTCCAATATCCCCGGGTTATTGTGTGTCGTGCAGGTGAGGTTGCGGCAGTGGTAGTCGCGGTGGACCCATACTCGAGGCTGCTCTAGCGCATTCTGTGCGAGTTCTTGATAGAGTTTGTCTAGGTAGCGGTGCTGGTGCCGGGACAACTCCATCTCAAGGTGAGTGCCAAGAAACCAATGTCGGAACAGCTCCATTTCTTCGATCAGCAGTCGATGGTCATACGGCGGCAGGATCGATGGTTCGGGGGAGTGGCCTGACTGCAGTGTGCTGAGCGAGCGCAACGCATCCGTATACAGCGAATCCGCTGTCTTGTTGGTAAGCGCGGTCAGGTAGAGGGTGCTACCCAGATCGGTCATCAACAGGTAGCCGGATTTAGTGTCTCGGGCCAATATTTCGGGGACGTTAAGCCCGAGATTCAACAACAACTCAGCGACGCGTACGAACGGGCCGATCTGTTCGCGCTCCGGTGGAGCATCCATGACGATGTAGGATGTGTTTCCAGCGGTCACTCGAAAATACCGTCTAAAGCTCGCGTCGGATGAGGCGGGTCGGACGGTCACTGCCGCGTGACCGAGAACGCCCTGAACCCAATCGGTCAATGCGATCAGTCTTTGGTCCAAATGTATTAAACCTCTATAATCCGTCTACAACAAAAATCATACGGTTCGTACGACCTCTTAGGAGGCTCTACCTTGCCGTGCAAACCGTATGGGACCACACCTGACAAGGGACATGATTCTATGCGATTTCGCGGCTGCCGCCATCTGACATCCACAGTCTGGTTCATAAATCTAATGACAATGCGGCTTGCTGGGTTGGGACTTGTCCCACTGCTTGCCTGGCACCCTGCAGCACTTGCAGACCCCGACTCCATAGTGTTCGCCGCCGAAGATTTGGGGATCTGCCCGCCGGAGGTGATGCCCGTGTCGAACTTCGACCCCGGTGTGAAGGTCGATCGAGACGCGTTGGCAATTGAACTCGAAGCGGACGAGATCGAATCGCCCGATAAGGACACCGTAATTCTGCGGGGCAACGCTGAGTATCAGCGGGGAGTCGAAGCGCTCACCGCGGATCAATTGATCTATAACAAGGCAGCAGACGAAGTGCAAGCGGTGGGAGATGTGGTGTTTACCAGTCCGTTTGGTGATGTGGTCGAAACCAAGGACATGGATTTCCAGGTGCAGACCCGCATCGGCGAGGCAGGGCAGTCGAGCTACAAGGTCGCCGATCGCGACCGTTATCCTGAGGATCCCGGGCAAGTATATGTCGGTGCCCGGGGCACGGCTGATCGAATATTTTTCGAGGGTCACGATCTGGTGCGATTAGAGGGGGCGAGGTACACCACCTGTGCGGAGGGACAGGACGATGTGTTTCTTACTGCAAAGGAAATTACATTGGATAATTCGGTGGGTGTGGGTATCGCCAAGCACGTCAAGATCAGGTTCATGGACGTGCCGGTGTTCTATTGGCCGCGGCTGAGCTTCCCTCTTAATGACGAACGACGCACAGGTTGGTTGTCGCCGGGCTTTGGCACCCAGGACGGCAGTGGTTTCATACTGGAAGTGCCCTACTACTGGAACATCGCACCGAACCAGGATGCCACCACCACGCCACGTCTGTTAACAAAGCGTGGGATTCAACTGACAGGGGAGTATCGCTACTTGGGAGAGAGTTATGAGGGCATAGCCCGCGGCGAGTTTCTCCCGAATGACCGGGAGTTTGACGACGAAAACAGGGGGGCTGCGGTTTTTGAGCATCTACAGGATTTCGGCACACGGTGGTTCACTGATGCGAACTTGCAGTGGGTGTCCGACGATGAATACCTGGAAGATTTCAAAAACAATCTTAATTTGACTAGTGCGACCGTTTTGCCCCGTATCGCACGAGCTTTGTACAGTGGAGATGTTTGGAGATTCAGTGGAAGACTTCAGGATTTTCAGACCATTGATCCGGATATTCCCAGGTCTAGCCGACCTTACAAAAGTTTACCGGACCTCAATCTCACCGCAGAAATCACCGATGGGCCCTTTGGCACAGAGTATGGCTGGATTAACGATTTTACCAACTTCGTGCGTGACGAGGCGCTGGAGGGCTCACGACTGAATACCACTCCGTACATTAGTTTCCCAATGAGGCGTCTCTATGGATTTGTTACACCTAAGTTCTCAGCGCGGTATACCGCATATGATCTTGACAACGTTGAGCAGGGGCAGCCCGACTCGCCGTCGCAGACCGTACCCATCTTCAGCTTAGATAGCGGTCTATTTTTCGAACGCGCGGCAAGATACCGTGGCCGACCATTTATCCAAACGTTGGAGCCTCGGCTTTTCTACGTATTTATTCCCGAGGAGGATCAGGACGATTTCCCCAATTTTGATACTGGACAAGTCCCCTTTAATAACCTAAGCAACATTTTTCGAGAGAATCGGTTTTTTGGCGGTGACCGTGTTGGTGACACCAACCAAGTTACTTTGGGCCTGCAAAGCCGTCTCATCGACGTGGCGGACGGCAGCGAATGGTTTTTCGGTCAACTCGGTCAGATCTTTTTCCTGGAAGACCCCGAAGTCCAGCTCACCGGCCAGCCGGATATTCAGCCCACGTCGGATACCCTTGGCGCGGTCACTTGGCGGTTGACTGACAAGTGGGGACTGAATGGATTATTCCAGTGGGACACGGAGGAAAGCGAACTTCGCACATTTAGTTTGGACGTTGACTTTGAAGATGGTATTCGCAGATTCTTCGAGTTCAGATATAGATTTAGTCGGGATCGCACCGAAGAGGTTGATCTAGCATTGAAATGGCCGTTGGCGCGGCGTTGGCAGCTATGGTTTGATCAGAGATATTCTTTGGAGGAAAATCAAAACTTAGCTACCACCATTGGGGTGGGTTATGACGGGTGTTGTTGGGCGATACGTACAACATTGCAGCGCCGCATAGATAACCAGGAAGAATTTCGCAATGCAATATTTGTAGAATTCGAGCTGAACGGATTGGGCAAGATTACGTCAGGATTATGAGCATTCAGTATCAACACTGCAGGGGCTATTTGAAGATTATAGCTTCAAAGCGTTTTGTGTTGATCATTGGTTTTTCCCTTATCGCAAGCTTGGCGGGGGTGATGGCCACAGCACAAGTTGCTCACAGCGCAAATACCCAGGACATTGACCGGATCCTGGTCACTGTTAACGACGATGTCATTACCCTAAGTGAGTTTCAAATGGAGCTAGATAACATCGTTAGAGAGCTCAGAGCACGAGAAGCCGAACTGCCGCGCGACGATATTCTGCGGCGTCAGGCGCTTGAGCGCATGATTATTGAGCGAATTCAAATCCAGTTTGCGGCGCGTGCTGGGATAGAGGTGGATGAAGAGCTTGTAGATCGAGCAGTGGGAGATCTAGCCCGACAGAATAACCTTTCCGTGGAACAGCTAAAGAGAGTGATCGCACGGGACGGAATCAATTTCACCTATTTTCGAGAAAATCTGCAGAAACAGCTGACGATTAGGCAATTAGTGGATCGTGAAATTGACAACCGTGTGACAGTGACTGATCAGGAAATAGAGAATTTCCTTACTACGGAGGGCGAAGCGGGTGCTCTGGATGAGGAGTACGATGTTTCTCATATACTGGTGTCGATCCCTGAGTCTCCCTCTGCCGACGATGTAGATGGTGCTCAACGCCGGGCAGAGGAGGCTTTAGATCAGCTCGAAAGTGGTGTCCCCTTCGAGCAGATTGCCGCTGAGTTTTCCGATAGCCAAGACGCCTTATCGGGAGGCCGTTTGGGTTGGAAAAAAGGCGGGCAGTTGCCAGCGCTATTTGTCACCGCGATCCGAGAAATGCAGCCCGGTGAGGTCAGCGAGTTACTGCGCAGCCCGAATGGGTTCCACATACTGAAGCTGAACCAATTACGTGGTGGGGCCGAGCACATGACCGAGCAGACTCATCTGCGGCACATTCTCATTCAGCCCGAAGGCCTGCTCTCCGAACAAGAGGCGCAAAACCGGCTCAATCAGTTGCGTGATCGGATACAAAACGGAGAAGATTTCGCTGTTCTCGCCCAGGCGCACTCTGACGATGCGATGACAAGCAGTAATGGTGGTGATCTCGGTTGGATTGCGTCTGGCCAGACAGCGCCTCAGA
>JAOTYS010000302.1 GCA_029861795.1 Gammaproteobacteria bacterium
ACCGGGGACACTTGCGGTGGTTGGTGTCTCCGCCATGACAGAGCGATGCGCGCGCTCGTTGAGCGAGCTGGCGACACAGATTGTTGTGGTCAATCGGACCATGTCTCGGGCCGAGGCGTTGGCCATAGCAGTAGGTGGAGAGGCTCGGACTCTGGATGAGTTTGGCGAGTCGCCTGATCCTGTTGAAGTAGTGATTTGTTCCACTGGTGCAACGGAGCCGGTGCTTCGGGCCCGCTGCATGAGTCGGCTGGCAGCGGGGGCGCCCTCCGGCAGGCCGCCGCTGGTCGTTGATCTTGCCATTCCCCCAGATGTAGATCCATGCGAGGCTGAGGCGGCTGGGATTACCCGGATCGGTATGGACGAGATCAACGCGGAAGCGCAAGCGCGACGAGCTGAACGCGCCGAAGAGGCAGCGGAAGCGCGCGGTCTGGTGGATGATGCGCTGACGCAGTTCTGCGATCGACTTACCGAAGGTGCAATCGCTCCTAAACTCGCGGCTATTCAGTCCCGATATCGTGCGACTGCGATAGAAAGTACCGAGCGGTTGTTCCAAAAGGAGCTCTCTGCCCTAGAAGAAGCAGAGCGGGAGTCGGTGCGAAGGTGGGCTGAGTCCTTGGCACGCCGCCTGGCTCATCTGCCGTCAAAGGGAATTCGCAGTCTCGCGTACCGTCATGGGATGACCGCGGTCGAAAGCTTTCTCGATTCTGCTGACGAGGCCTTGCAGCGGGAGATTATCTCAGCCACCCGCGCACGGGAGCAGGGTCAACGCGCTCAACGCACGCGGCAATCCGAGGAAGACGACGAGCCGTGAATCGAGTATGGATACTAAGCGATCCGCAAGCGGAGGACTGGATTTGAAAGAAACACAATCGGGGCCGGAATCGCAGAAGTGGTTTCATAGAGCGCTGCAACTCCTCCCGGGAGGAGTGAGCTCACCGGTGCGCGCATTTCGCGCCGTCGGGGGTACACCGATAGTGATTCGAGAGGGCCAGGGAGCGGAATTGGTCGACGTCGACGGTCGGCGCTACCTTGACTTCGTGGGGTCCTGGGGGCCGTTGATCCTCGGCCATGCACATCCTGAGGTGGTGGCAAGGATTACCGAAGCGGTCCAGCGGGGCACGACCTATGGAGCGCCGTGTCCGGATGAGGTGGAGCTGGCTGAGCTGGTTATTGAAAGCTACCCTGGCCTCGAACAGGTTCGATTCGTTTCTTCTGGAACCGAAGCCACCATGAGCGCCATCCGGCTGGCCCGGGGAGCAACCGGTCGAGATCTCATCGTCAAGTTTTCGGGGTGCTACCACGGCCACGCCGATCATCTGCTCGTCTCGGCTGGATCCGGGCTCGTCACCTTCGGTCAGCCATCGTCGGCAGGTGTGCCGTCCTCCTTCGCGGAGCTCACAAGGGTCTTACCTCTTGACGACGAGGAGAGGCTCCGTGATCTGTTCTCACAAGAGGGAGATCGCATTGCCGCTGTGATTCTCGAACCGATTCCCGCCAACAACGGCCTGCTGTTACAGCGCCGCGAGTTTTTGCAAGAGCTTCGCCGGTTGACCCACTTACATAACACTCTGCTCATCTTCGATGAGGTGATCAGCGGTTTTCGCGTGACACCCGGTGGTGCAGCCGAGTTGTATGGAATCACTCCCGATATGGTCACCTTCGGCAAGGTGATCGGGGGTGGTTTGCCAGTCGGTGCTTTTGGAGGATCGCGCGATCTTATGAAGCATCTAGCCCCTGAGGGTTCGGTTTACCAAGCAGGGACCCTGTCGGGCAATCCAATTGCAATGGCCGCAGGGCGTGCCACGCTCGAGGTGTTGCGACAGTCAGGCGGTTGGTCTCGACTGGAAGCACTCGGAAGGTCTCTCGAAGAGAAAATTCGTCCGGTGTTGGCGTCGACGGATCAACCCATGTCGATCGTGCGTGTCGGATCGATATTCTGGATGGTTTCGCAGAGCGAGCCACCTCGTTCGGCCGAGACGATCAACGATGCCCAAGCCGATAAATACCGGAGCCTCTTCGCCGGACTGCTAGAACGAGGCATTTACCTGGCGCCTTCCGCCTATGAAGTTGGTTTTCTCTCACTTGCACATCAGCAATCTGATTTGGATCGGTTCGCGCGAGCTTTGGCTGAGGTGCTGGGAGTCGACTAAGAATGAATCGAGCCAACTCGAGAACGCGCTGGATTCAGATAGGTTTCTTTATTCTGTTGCTAGTCTGTGTCGGTCAGGTGGGCTGGTGGATGCTAGATCAACGGATCCACAGCACTGAACTCGCAGAGCGGATGAGCCGCGATCTTGAGAGCGACCTTCAAGCCGCACAAGCCATGGTCGAACTCGGAATTCCTGCGTCCGAAGTGGCTAACACCTTCGAGACTGTGACAGAAACCGGAGCTGAGCTTGCCGTCGATCCGAACGTGTTAGCGCAGCTTGAGAATGAGAACCACCGTCGACTACGCCGCTACGTTTGGGAGGGATCTTTCTTTCTAGTGGTTCTGATCGCTGGGATGACCGTGCTGGCTCGTGCACTTCACCAAGAGGTTGTCCTACGTCGACGACAGCAAAACTTTCTCGCGGCGGTGGGCCATGAGTTCAAAAGCCCGTTGACAGGAGTGCGACTTGCGGCCGAGACGCTCGCACTGCGGGACCCACCCGCGGATAGGCGACAGCGACTCATCCGTCAAATCCTCGACGAACTCGAACGTCTCGAGGGAATGATCGAGAACCTTTTGGACACGGCTCGAATCGAGGACGGGAAATCGACTTTCAGAGCTGAACCGATCGAGCTCTGCGGAACGATTCGAGACGCTGTCCGAGCGTTTGAGGCCCGTGCGCAAAGCTCAGGCGTCATGGTTCAAATCGACCTGGAGGATGAGATATTTATCGAGACCGATCGCAGCGCACTCGCGACCGTGCTGCGAAACTTGCTGGATAATGCTTGGAAGGCCACCAGGGACAAAGAGGGGGCGCAGATCAAGGTTCGGGCCTATCATGGCTCCAACGGCGTGACCATGGAGGTGCACGACAACGGCGAAGGTTTTGCGCCAGAGGAAACAGACAAGCTGTTTGAAAAGTTCTATCGCCCAGGAGATGAAATGCGCCGCGGCGGACAAGGGTCAGGCTTGGGACTTTACATTGTTCGCGTATTGGTCAAACGATCCGGGGGGCAGATCCGCGCGTTCAGTAGTGGCAGGACAAAGGGCGCGACTTTTACCGTGGTCTGGCCCGCGATGAAAGAGGCTTCGCACTCATTGCCCGAGCGCGAACCAGTGTGACTGGCTCCGACGCCCCACGAAGCGCTCCCGCTGTAGGTTGTTCAGGTGCGAGCATTCTCGTTGTCGAAGATGAGCGCACACTGGCTGATCTCATCGGGTCGAACTTGGAGCAGGAGGGTTATCAGGTTGAGCTCGCATTTGATGGTGCCGAAGGATTTGATCGGGCGCTGTCGCGACGATTCGATCTGCTGATTCTCGATGTAATGTTACCCGAGCTTGACGGGTTCGCAGTCTGCCAACGACTTCGTAGTGCGGGCAAGGATGTAGCAGTTCTATTTCTCACCGCAAAAGCAGACGCCAACGATCGCATCCACGGACTTGAGGTGGGTGGTGACGACTACCTGCCGAAACCGTTCCACTTGAAAGAGCTACTCCTTCGCGTAACCGCTATTCTGCGAAGAAATCAATGGTACAGCTCGGCCGCAGCTCAAAGCTCGGTGTTGAGTTTTGGCGATAACGAGTTCGACTTTCGCTCCTACAAAGGATACTCCTGGGATAGCAGGGAGCAGTCGTTGACCCACAAAGAAGCAATGATTCTAAAGGTACTTTCCGAGCACGAGGACGAGGTGATCACGCGAGAGCAGATACTAGAGCAGGTCTGGGGTTATGACATCTATCCATCGACGCGAGTCATCGACAGCTTGATCGGTCGGCTGCGACAGCGCTTTGAGCCGGACCCAGATGTACCTCGCTACTTCCATACCGTTCGAGGCGTGGGGTATCGCTTTACCCGGAGTGCAAAAGATGCGGTATAAGGATCGTCGTTCTCGAACGCTTGCTGACAGGAGAGTGATGTAGTGGTTTTAGCACGTCGATGCCGAGGAATCGGATGCAATTATTGCGCATGACAGTTTTCAGGCGGACTGAAACGAGCATCTATATTACACGAGAGAAACTTTTTTTCGGTTGGTCGTGGTGTAAATACCGATCGAAAATCATACAGACGTTGCGAACCAGTAATCGACCTGTGAGGGTGAGGTGGATTTGGTTCCCTTGGATTACTAGCAATCCATCTTTTTCCATTCCCTCTAATGCTTGCAGTTCACCCTTAAAATAGTCGGTAAACCGAATCCCATGACGCTGTTCTACTGTGTTTGTATTAAGTCGACTATAGCACATCAATTGATTAATAATTTCTGCACGTAATTTGTCGTCATGTGTGAGCTCGATTCCGCGAGACACGGCCAACCGCCCGGCATCTATGTGTCGATAATACTGGTCGAGATTGTGGGTGTTCTGACTATAACAGTCTCTGACATGACCGATTGATGTAACGCCCATCCCTAGCAGATCGCAGTTTGCGTGCGTTGCATACCCTTGAAAGTTCCGGTAGAGGGTGCCGTCTCTTTGTGCTGCAGATAAATCGTCGTCATGTTTGGCAAAATGGTCCATCCCGATATATTGATATTCCGCATCGTCTAGGCATTCCAAGGTGTTTATCAGTATCTCGAGTTTTTCTTGCGGAGAAGGTAGATCTCTGTCCAGGATTCGTCGTTGTGGGGCGAAGCGCTCGGGCAAATGGGCATAGTTGAATACGCATATCCTGTCTGGATCGGCCAGTAGGACTTTGTCCAAAGTGCTGCGGAAACTGCTCACTGTTTGGAGTGGCAGTCCATACATAAGATCTACACTAATAGACCGAAAGCCTGCACGACGAGCTGCCACGATAACGGCCAAAGTATGTTCATAGGATTGGATACGGTGAACGGCCGCCTGCACGTTGGGTTCGAAATCTTGAATGCCAATACTGATGCGGTTAAAGCCGAGCGCCCGGAGTGCAAAGATATCTTCCGCCTCGACCGTGCGTGGATCGATTTCGATGGAATAGTCTCGATCATGTTCGTCAGCTAAGGCGAAGTGCGCGCTAACCGTAGAGAGAAGCTGATCTATCTGGCGTATGGTGAGAAAGGTTGGTGTTCCACCGCCCAGATGGAGTTGCAGCACTTTGCGATCGCTGTGAAATAGCTCGCTTTGTAGACGAACTTCCTCGCGGAGAGATCTCAAGTAGGTCTCGGCCTTGGACCGAACTTTGGTCAATATTTTGTTGCAGGCGCAGTAATAACACAGTGTGCTGCAGAAGGGGATGTGGAAATACAAGGATAGCGGATTCGGGATGGGATCCTCGTTACTGAGTTGCGCACAGCGACGATAGTCGATATCACTGAAGTGGGCACTGAAGTGGACAGCGGTGGGATAAGATGTATAACGAGGTCCTGTCGTGTCGTAACGCCTTATGAGATCCAAATCGATTGAGAGAGGGGACGACATCAGTAGAAAGTGATCAGCTGAGCAATAAGCCTACGCAAGCGTGTTCGATTGCGTAGGATAATTTATCTACTGTTGTGCAGTTATTGACTTAGATCAAGCAAGACTTACTCGTGAGCTGGCCGAAACTTGTGCCTTCCCTGGGCGTATTACGGACACCCCACTAATGGGGTGGCTCATGCCTCTTCATTCATTGACAGTAATCGATTTGAGGAAGTCTATCAGGTTGTCTTTTGTTTGGTCTGTCATGGTGCTCTTCTGGCATCTTGTATACTTGCTTTTCATTCCACGTACCCGCTCTTTTAATTCAATGGTCTCTGGGTGGTCCATTTC
>JAOTYS010000303.1 GCA_029861795.1 Gammaproteobacteria bacterium
TTCGATGCGCAGTTTAATGACGGTGTCTCAGTCTGGGGTATGGAGGCGGAGAGCATCACGCTACCAGCGGTAACCTCTGGATCTTCGTATGTCAGTGTTTCGTTCAGGCGCAGCTACTCGACACCGCCGGTGATTACTGTGCTGCCTACTACGGAGAATCCAGATCCAGCGACAATTCGCATCCGAAATGTCACGACAACAGGTTTTGAGGCGGCACAAGTGGAACCGGCGAGCCAGGATGGAACACAGGGCGCGATGACCATGCACTACGTGGCCGTGCAACCCGGAACGCATGAATTGCCGGACGGCACGCGCGTACTGGCGGGGACCGTGTCTACAAACGTCTCGGTTCATGGCACTGGTGTGAGCGGCACTGAGGCGACGATCAGTGTGAACTACCCGATATGGCCGGGCACCAGCGGTGGTGGAGGTACAAGCCCATTACCGGACTCTCAAGTGCTCACCTACGATGCAAATGGGAACCGAGCCTCCATTAATGAGGACCTAGTTCTCTATAACTACTCGAACCTTGCAAATACGAATCGTCTACTGAGTACGACAGGCCCCACTGCGAAGACATACAGTCATGATTTGGCTGGCAACGTCACTAGTGACGGGATTCACTCGTATGGCTACGATGATCGTGGACGCTTGGTCGATGTTGATTCGGGCGCCACAACCTATCAGCACAATGGTCAAGGGCAGCGAGTCAAGAAGGATAACAGCACGATCACGTTGTTCGTTTACGACGAAGTTGGTGGATTAATTGGCGAGTATGACTCAGCAGGCGTAGTGGGTCAGGAAACTGTATGGTTCAACGGCGCGCCTGTCGCTGTACTTGAAGGCGCAAGTGTCTACTATGTCCATACTGACCATCTGGGTTCACCGAGAGTTATCTCCGACGGCAATACGCCAATTTGGAGATGGCAATCCGATCCGTTCGGATCAACGGCTCCGGATGAAGACCCTGATGGTGATGCGACAATGTTCACATACAATCTTCGATTCCCAGGGCAGTACTACGATGCGGAGACGGGGCTGAATTACAACTACTTTAGAACCTATGATCCGTCCATAGGCCGGTACCTGGAGAGTGATCCAATTGGGTTGCATGGAGGGTTGAACTCGTTTGCTTATACGGAAGGCAATCCGTTGTTGTCCAAGGACCCGTTTGGCCTATTGTCAGAGGACTGGAGCTGCACTTGCAGGAGCGGCTTCTCATTGGGGTATGTCGCCAAGAATGCGAATGACTTCTCGACAAAGATTTGTCCCGTAGCCTGCGATTGCAAATGCACATCTGATGGGACCGAATTGCCTACGATCAGATTCTCGGCCCTGAGCGACGGGCTTGATAGTGTTGGCGCGGGCGTAGTTTGCTTCAATCAATTCAATATTCAAAAGAAGTTCAAGACTGATACGAGGTTCACACCCTTTCGTCTTAATGGCAATCGGGAGCGTACTGAGTATCCAAAGGGTGATTTGACGAATCTATATATGGTACTTGAGAAAAATCTGGAGACAGCATGCGATGACTGCGCAAAATAGTATGTCTTACTTTTGTTTCGCGATAATTGTAATGCTAGGTTTCGGCTGCACCGAACCAAGGATCGATCACAGTGTTTTTGAGTGTGATCGTGGTGAAGTTATGACCAACGAATCGGAAGGCGGCTTGATTGAGTATCGCTGCATGGAGAAGACGCTTAAAGGCGAAATTGTTCAAGTTGGCGAGTACAGAGTTATTGACGGCCAAGGAAATGTATTGGTAAGGGGATTCTTCGAAAACGGCATAGGTGTTGGCGAGTGGACGTTCTACAATTCTGATGGCACGGTCAAGGAGGTCATACACCATGGCTCGCAAGCACTTCCGAAAGAGTAGGTAGCTTCTACGTATGCCGGCGAGGCGATGTAGGTCGAGCAGGACCTAGAATCTGTTCCCACGCCTTGCCCAATGGGACCCATGCTGACTTACGGGCTTATCGGCCTGGATGCCAGCTCGATGTATCTCACCGTGTGCTGAATGTTCTTGTGGCCCAGGGATTGCTGGACGGTCCTGGCGTCATGTCCATTATTGGCTAGCTTGAAGCCAGTGAAGTGTCTCCGCATGTCACGGCGCATGGTGCATCCATGGTGCACTTCTTGACACGCAGTGACACCGAACCGCTCTTACTAACACTGGCCCATGTAGGTGTCATTTTGCGCAAGTTCGCGCAACTAGGTGCCTGTTTGTGTAAACCCAGTGACTCTTAATCCGCTGGTCCGGGGTTCGAGCCCCCGGGGGCCCACCACTTCTTTCCTTTCATTCTTGTTTGGTATATTGGCCCCAGATAGTTCTGGGTGTTCGTCATGCGTAGTTGTTTACTTGCTGTTATTTTCTTGCTTCTAGTGCCCTTGGCCTCAATCGCGGGAAGCCCGATTGAGGACATGATCGACGTCCCTGTCCCGATAAGGACAGATGGAGGTCAATATTCGATCGACCAGGTTCGGGCAGCCATTATCCAGGGGTGCCAGGCACGGCGGTGGACCGCTGAAATAGCAGGGGACAAGCTCATTCGCGCGAAGCTGAATGTCAGGAACAAGCATTTTGCAGTCGTCGAAATCCCTTTCTCGGATTCAGCGTATTCGGTCAAGTACTCGTCGAGTACGAACCTCGATCACAAGCCCAAACGCCAGACCATCCATCGCAACTACAACAAGTGGGTACTCCAACTATCCACAGCGATAAACCGCCAATTCCACGCTCTCAGTTCCGCGGCCACTAGCGATACGAATCATTACCGGACCGATGTCGAGAAAGCATATATATTCGACGAGCTTCTAAAGCTTGATGATCTACGCGACAGAGGTATCCTCACAGATGAGGAGTTTGAGACCGAAAAGCGAAAGCTATTGGAGCGCAACTAACGCGCCTTCTCAGTTTCTGTCGAGCAGTTTCTTCTTCTCCGCCTGAAATTCGGCGTCCGTCAGGATCCCGCGCTGTCTTAGATCGTCGAGCTTTACAAGTGCATCGTACAGGTCTACTTCAGGTTCCGATTCAGTCTCGGCGTCCATGGTAACGGATGAGTTAGCGTCGGCAGACTCAATCGATTCCGACGCTGATCTGTAGGTTGGTTGGGTCACAATACGACCGCCTGTGCCCCACAGGCTTCCACCTGTGCCCAGACAGTCCAGTTGTCGCGACTCTGGAAGGACCTTAATCGCCTGCCCGTCACCGGTCGGGCTCGTGATACGCCACGGTAGCGGGCCTTTGAATTTCTGACCTACCTGAAGGTTGACAATCGCGTCTGCCCCAATCCTACGGGCTTCTCGAATCATAGGAGAGTAGAGTTCGTCCACGTTCCCATAAGTTCGCTTCGTTGCCACAATTCTCGCCAGCACTTCATACTGAATATCCGTAGGAGGTGGTCCTGACAGAGCGCAAACTTCTCCATTGTTGGGAGGATACGTCTGCACACCGTCTTTCATCTCAACCTTAGCTCTAGCATCCGCCAACGCGGCTACGGGTAGCAACACAGGGAATAGGATCACTAGATTGAACATCGCTTTCAATTTCATTCGGAGCCCCTAATATTGAGCGACACAGCGGAACTAGTACCAAAGTTTGTTTCTTGCGGCTATTGGTAATACCCGATGTATCCGGTTTACCGGATGGAGACAAACTGAGGCTCGCGAAAAAATCTGCCGCGCCAATGGGCGAAAACTCCCTGAGCAAACTAGGGGTTGGCCGAACTGAGACGGTCAGCTAGTTCAGGCTATAATTTCTCCTACTGACCCTTAGGAGACACTCGGCTTTCCTTCTTCAACATCGTCAGATGTGAAGTCGATTTGAGCCGCGTGGGCATTGGCTGTCAGTCGTCGGTTCAACTATCATGAGTTGTGGCGCCAGTATCCATACCCGCGTGATCCGTAACGGAACCATAATTGGTGATGCGATGAGTGAAGAGAAAAAAGGACAATCCTGGTTTAGATGGGCCCTGGGATCGCTAATTGCAGTCGTCGGCGCTGGAACTGGTTTGGTTGCTGTCCTAAGTTACTATGATTCCAAACAAGCGGAGGCTGAGCGAGAATTCCAAGAACGATTGGCAGAATGGCAAGTATTCGAACCCGATTCCCTATCGAGGCAGGCCCAAACAGTTGAGCTATCTGGACTGGATCGCTTAGATCTTGAGACCGGACGAGCGACAGGGGTGCCTAAAAGCGGTCTGAAATGGGATCTCCTATTTGTTTGCGGGCCACAGGGCAATGAAGCGATTCGGGCGGCAAGCGGTGTGCAGTGGCACCATCTTGGAAAGGTAAGTTTCTCTGACGTAACCTACCGGGATATTCGCGATGCCGAGTTTCAAAGCAATCGCAACCCGGAGACTGGTTACAACGACATGTTCTATGCTCATAGGGGAAATGTTCCTGGCGAAGGCTACGCGTTTGCTATTAAGACTTCAGACAACAACGTGGCCAAGGTACAAATCATGGAATATCGATCTCTGCAGGGTAATCCACAAGCCTGCAGGTATGTGACGCTTCGCTATGAAGTATTCCCCATAGTTGTGGATCCGCCCCGACCGCAACGCCGATAGGTCTGCGCCACGTACGGCGTCCAAATAAGGCAAACTAATAGCCACTACGACCTACTTGACTAGTTGGATCGTGTGACCGCTTCAGGCCGATTTGTGCCCGTCGAAATCGACTGAATTGGTCTGATCGAAAGGCAGCTATCGGGAAAACCCGACGTTCCACCCAGATTTGTCGCTGGCCCCGATTCTGACCGGCTGACACGCTGCGGGGTATGGAGGAACTTCTTAGAGTCGCACCGCCGCCTGACGAAGGTCTCGTTGACCTAATCGAGCGAGCTTTTCTGGAAGGTCAGATTGATGGGCCCAAGGCTCATCTAGCGTACCTCTGGCTAAAGCAAAATAACGCTGATTTGCGCTGAATTGCTACCCATACTGCTACCCAAAGAACAAAGGGTTACGCCACAAAGCAGATAGCACAATTTGAGCTCAAATATTTGAGTGAATAGGGGCAACTTTGGGGGCAACTTCGGTGGTCGTATTTATAAGAGACTTTGTAATCAATAAGTTAAATTAATAACGCGGTAGTACCCATCACCACCAAACGAAAAAGGGGAGCCATTCGGCTCCCCTTTCTAGTCTCGAGTCTTATGGCCATTCCCTCGATCCAGCGCGCTTAGGTCCCGCGATGCCGTCAGCGGCCAACCAGTCGTCTGAACTGTCGTCCCAGCCACCGCCGTAACGCAAACCAGAATGGCCCGAGATCTTCTCTTGCAAAATACTGGAACGTGTTGGCCTTGAACAGCGATCGTAGCCACGCGATAACGGATAGGTCGCCGTTTCGAACGTACTCGAGCATCGCCGACAGATCATGCTCGAAGAACAGGTATGTCCTGCTCTCATCCTGCCGCCCGATCGGGGGCATCGCGATTCCCGCGCAATCGCAATAGGCGGCGTACGGCAGGTCAACATTGCTTGCCGTCGCCAGTGAGTTCCACGAACTCAAGCGCGGATTTATTTCCAATAGTAGAAATTCGCCCGTTTCGGAGTGTTGCTTGAATTGGGCGAGGGCCAATCCGCGGTAGTCCATGCGCTTGAGTATGTCCAGTCCGAGTTTTCGCAATTCCGGACTGTCGTTGCCGCGCACATAGCAACCTATACCGGCGTACGCAGGGCAGGTACGAATTTTCTGTCCCGTAAAGGACCCAATCACCTTACCGCTTCGGTCGATGTACGCGTGCAGCGAGAACAGACGGTCGTCCCGCCCCGGCACATATTCCTGAAGCGCAAGCCGGTCATCGAACTCGCTGATCGATTTGT
>JAOTYS010000305.1 GCA_029861795.1 Gammaproteobacteria bacterium
GCGAGATTTTTTAAAGAAGATGGCCGTGAGTGGTCTCGCAGTGGGCACCGGCGCCGCCAGCACGATGTGGAGCGGCTCGGCGCAGGCGGCTCGTGAGCTTCGAATGCTTACTTGGGATGGTTATGTTGACCCGCGGGTTATCGACACGTTCACTGAGCGGCACGGCATACAGGTGAGCTACGAGCTTCACACCTCGGATCCGGATTCGGTCAACAAGCTACGCGCTGGGCAAACGGAGATTTGGGACATAATCAATCTCAACAATCCGTGGGCGCGGGAGATGATGTGGCCGGAGGACCTGATCGTCGAACTGCCCCGCGATCGGTTCGAACCTTATTTCGATAAAATGTTGCCGATGTTCAAGTCACCGTACCACTGGGCGATGAGTCTTGATGGAGAGCATCTACTTGGCGTGTGCCAACGCATCGATACGTTCGATTTCATCGTTAACACGGACAAGATTTCTGCGGACATGGGTAAGGACCAAGGTTGGGATCTGTTTCACGATCCTGCCATGAAGGGACGTTATGGCATCCTGGCCTACGATAACTGGAATATCATGCACATGTGCATGGGCGCGGGGCTCCATCCATTTAAGGACAAGTCTGATGACGATGTCGCGAAATTTGAAGAAACCGCGCGCAACTGGATCAACGGCGCCAAAATCATCTCTGACGACTTCACCCAACTTAATCTCGGGCTGCTTAACGACGAGATCGACGCTTATTTTTCCGGTGGTACCTACTCGATCTCTGCGGCTCGCTTTGAGGGCGAGAATCAGCTCTACCATGTGGCGCCCAAGAGTGGTCCGGCGGACGGTAAAGGCGCCATTCTGTGGATAGAGCTAAACTCAGCGGTCAATAATCCGGACTTCCATCCCGCGGCGTTTGATTGGTTGGAGTATATTTTGCAGCCGGACGTTTCTTATTTCGTGGGCACGGCAGGCGGATTCTTTCTACCGGTTGGCCAGCTGGCGGATCCCGAGGTCCTGGCAAAGTTCTCGAAAGAAGAACTGGACTCCTTCCAGTGGGATGAGTTCGACTACCGCGCGTCAAGTGCAGTCGAATACGATGTGGTTCCAGATTACAACCGGCTGTATGACATTTACACAGCGGCGCTACGCGACAAGACATAAGCAAACCACGCGCAAGCTCGACTCGATGTACGAGGTCTGGACTGGCGGGGCGGCACGTTGGCGTGACGCCCCGTCGGCATCCTCAAGCTTGTCCAATCCTTAGCGACAACAGGTCTATACAAGGTTTCAAAATGATTGGAACCGAATCTTCCAAGCATAGGATTGTGCTGCTACGTCACTAACCGCAGATGAGCCAAGCAACCGACCAACAAGGTTCGCAGCCCATTCTTCGGCTAGTAAACCTGACGAAACGCTACGGTGATTTAGCCGCGGTCGACGATTTAACATTGGAGATTGTTGATGGCGAATTTTTCACTATCGTAGGGCCCTCCGGAAGCGGCAAGAGTACGTTGTTGCGCATGCTCGCGGGTTTGGACAAACCGACCCAAGGGGATATCTTTCTTCGCGGTGGGAGGATCAATGATGTCCCTGCGAATCGCCGCCCCACGTGCATGGTTTTTCAGTCGCTCGCGTTGTTTGATCATAAGACAGTGGGGCACAACATAGAGTTCTCGCTGAAGATGCGCGGTGTCGATCCCGTTTCGCGTCGTAAGCGTTGCATGGAACTCATGACTACGGTGCGTCTCCCAGAGAACTTTTACACGAAGCCCGTCACCCAGTGCTCCGGTGGCGAACGACAGCGTGTGGCGGTGGCGCGAGCGCTGGCGTCGGATCCCGATATCTTGTTCTTTGATGAGCCACTTTCGGCAATCGATTACCGACTGCGAAAACTGTTGGAAGTCGAACTAAAGGATTTGCACCGCACCACTGGCAAGACATTTGTTTACATCACTCACTCGCTGGAAGAAGCGATGGTGATGAGCGATCGCATTGGGATCATGCGAGAAGGAAAGCTGATACAGATCGGTACACCTAACGACATCTATACCAGGCCACAAAATCGATTTGTTTCTGGGTTTATGGGTGAAATCAACACGCTGGAGGTGCGCACCGGCTCAAACGGCATGCTCGAATGCCCTGAGTTTGGCAAGACTCTGACCAGTCCCGATAGGGGCGAGGATTTCTCAGCCGGTTTTTTAGTGATCCGGCCGGAGTCAATGCGCTTTCTTCGTAATCCGAACGATGCCGAAAACCACATCGAAGGAAGTCTATTCAATGAATACGCTCTAGGCTCCCGTGTTCAATATCACGTGCGAGCAGGCGAGAAGATGTTCATTGTTGAACAACTTCGCGAGGATGCCTACCAAGGTAATCTCAATGACGACGTAATCATCGGGTGGGATGCGGCGGACAGCGTGTTGGTAACGGACTAATGGCTATCTCTTCAACACAACAAGCAACAGCTTTAAGTCCGGCCATAAAAGGAAGTTCGTTGCGGTCGTCACTAAGGGATTGGCTCAGCAACCCGGGGGTCATCAGCGCGTCTCCGCTGGCAGTCTTCCTTGTCATCGGGTTTTTGGGCCCAATAGCGATTGTGTTCGGTTTCAGTTTTCTTCCCGAGCGTACCTTTGGCTTTGGTGGTGAATGGACGCTAGACAACTATGCCCGATTTTTCTCGCACGGTTATTACAAGACTTTTCTGTGGTCGTTTGGGCTAGCGGCCGCAACCACTGTATGCACGATATTGATCAGCTATCCCGTTGCTTACGGTTTGTGCAGAACGTTTGGTCGTTGGTCAACGATCATCATGTTGCTGTTGGTGATTCCGATTTTCGTTTCCGAGAATGTCCGATTGTTCGGTTGGGTGTTGTTCCTGCTCAAGGGGGGCGGGGTTCTGGCAGGCAGCCTCAAAAATTTGTTTGGCATAGAGACGGGATCAATGCTCTACACGCCCGAGGTCATTCTAATGGGAATGGTATACGTGTATCTGCCATTCACTCTATTTCCTATGAACTTAGGGCTTTCGATGGTGCCGCAGGATCAAGTCAATGCCGCGCGTGATCTCGGTGCGAATCGCTGGCAGATATTTCGTGAGGTTGAGTTGCCGCTCGCCATGCCCGGTATTCTTGTTGGGGCACTACTTACCTTTGTTTTGGCTATTGGGGCAATTTCAGAGGCCAAGCTCCTCGGGGGCACAACAGTGGTTATGCTCGCCCATGCAATCCAGCATGAATTCACCTACGCACAGAATTGGCCACTGGGCTCCGCGATTTCCGTGATAACGATATCGGTTACAGGCATCTTGGTATTCTTTGTGATGCGCCGCATTGATCTTGACCAGTTGTTGCGAAGACGTTGAGATGAATTTCGAAACCAAACCTTGGGTGCGACGGTTGATACTGGCCTGGACGGCCACAGTAATCGTGTTCCTTTATATTCCCATCGTATCCATGGTGATGACCTCTTTCGTGCAGTCCCGTTACTTTCGGTTCCCGGTAAAAGCATGGAGCACGAAGTGGTACCAAGAGATGCTTGGCGCGAACCTTACTCAGGATCTGCATCTCACCTCTTTGTATGTAGCGATGACTGTGGCGGTTTGTGCGGTGGTGATCGGTTTTTTCGGAGCACTTGCCTTTGCTCGATATGATTGGAAGGGTCGCAAGACGTTTCAACGATTGCTGATGTTCCCGATTTTCTTTCCTCAGGCGGTGCTAGGACTCGCGTTGCTACTATGGCTGACGTATGTCGGGGTAACCCCCAGCTGGGAGGCAGCGGTGTTTACCCATTTAGTTTGGATTGTTCCGATTGTCACGTTGGTGATCTCTATTCAAGTTTATGGCTATGACACGTCTCAAGAGGAAGCGGCTTTTGATCTCGGAGCGAGTCGTTGGCAAGTATTTCGCGAGGTCACGTTGCCGGCACTAGCACCCGGTTTGTTTTCAGGTGCATTGTTTGCGTTCTTGCTTTCTTGGGTGAATTTTCCGTTATCTACTTATACCACTGGTGCGGACAGCACGGTCACAGAGTGGTTATACACTAAGATGATCGCGGCCTACACGCCGATGGTGCCGGCGATGGCGGCGCTTTCAGTATATGGCGCAGTGATTATTCTGTTTGCTGGTTACGCCATACTGCTGGCGCGTAGACGCAAAGCTGCAAGCGCGAGCTAGGCGAGCGTCCGTTCGTTGGTATCTGCTTCACGATAACAGAAGTTGGGCAGGGACTGTATCACGTTCAATAACAGCCACGGGACACGCTCGAAGGCTCGCCATTTTGTATGGTTGCAGTCATGTCTAGCCTTCGCTCTTAAACAGCACGTCGACTACGTCTTGACGGGTTAACGATCCCACCGTAACGCCGTCTGCGTCCACCACACGCACGGGTAACTCGCAGTCCAAGATGTCGTTGACGACTGTCGAGATCTTGTCGTTTGCGGTCAACACAAGATCTCCATGGGTGTCTTCTGTTGGCGGGGTCATCACGCTCTTTACCGTCAACAATTTACCGCGTGGGGCATCCTTGGTGAACTCGGCGACATAGTCGCTGGCGGGATTAGTAATAAGTTCCTCGGCGGTCCCAAGTTGTACGATTACGCCCTCGTTCATAATAGCGATGCGGTCCGCCAAACGGATCGCCTCATCGAAGTCGTGGGTAATGAACACGATGGTCTTCTGTAATAAGTTCTGGAGCCGCAAAAACTCGTTCTGCATCTCGCGGCGGATCAACGGGTCCAGCGCTGAAAATGGTTCGTCTAGAAACCATACATCGGGTTCGACGGCGAGCGAGCGTGCGATTCCCACGCGTTGTTGTTGTCCGCCGGAAAGTTCTCGAGGGTAGTAACTTTCGCGTCCTTTAAGGCCGACAAGTTCTATCATCTCCATGGCGCGATCGTGGCGTTTAGTTTTCTCGATACCCTGGACTTCGAGTGGAAACGCTACGTTTTGGAGCACCGTTCGATGCGGCAGCAGCGCGAAGTGCTGAAAAACCATCCCCATTTTGTGGCGGCGAAGTTCGATCATTTCTTTGGCCGACGCCTTTAACAAGTCTGCCCCATCGAAAAAGATTTCACCGCCGGTGGGTTCAATAAGGCGAGACAGACATCGCACCAGGGTCGATTTGCCTGATCCACTCAAACCCATAATGACCAAGATTTCCCCTTGCAAGACGTCTAGCGATGCATCTCGAACCGCGGGGATGTATCCGGCTGCGTTGATCGCCTCAATAGTGGGGTTGCCACCTTGTTTGTGAAGGAATTCAGTTGGATTGGAACCAAAGAGCTTCCAAACTCTCCGGCATGAAATCTTAGATTCCATCACTTTGTTACCTGTGGTATTGGACGCGCTGCATTGACCGCATCGTCAGTGCTGTGAGGAGTGCCTGCCTGGTATCCAGGGTCGTTTTCACTCGATTCTAACATAGCCGAGCACTGTGCTTTGCGAAGGAGTTCACCCCGATTTCGGACATCGGCCGTAGCAACCATCAAGCAAATATTGATACATTTTCATCGAACTAGTGAGCACCCTAAGTTCTGGCTGATTTCTTTGTTCGCCTAAAGGCGAACCTACAACGAGCCTTCGATGCTTGATATGTGACCTGTGTAGGTACGTCTTCAGACGTACATTGTGTCGGTTTGCACTACGAAGTTCGCCTAAAGGCGAACCTACAACGAGCCTTCGATGCTTGATATGTGACCTGTGTAGGTACGTCTTCAGACGTACATTGTGTCGGTTTGCACTACGAAGTTCGCCTAAAGGCGAACCTACAACGAGCCTTCGATGCCTGACATGTGACCTGTGTAGGTACGCCTTCAGACGTACATTGGGCCAGTTTGCAC
>JAOTYS010000304.1 GCA_029861795.1 Gammaproteobacteria bacterium
TCTTCTACGGTCTCTTCTACGGTCTCTTCATGGACCGCGATGTTCTTAGAGAGAGTGGCGTAATTGCGCTACATCCGAGACGGGCTTATGTTGATGGCTATGCATTACGCATTGGTCGACGGGCGACCCTCATTCCGTCTCCCGAAGGTCGAGCGTACGGAATTGTTTTTGCGATGACACACAATGAACTTGACCAATTGTACTCCGCTCCGGGCTTAGGGGAGTATCGACCGGAAGCCATGTTCGTTCGCCTACTTGAAGGCGACCCACTACGCGCGCTTTGTTACAACCTTCGCGATGCGCCGCAGCCAGGCGAAGCCAACGAAGAGTACGCGGAACGACTTCGCGCGGCCCTCACCAAGCTTGGGTTTCCCTCGGAATACGTGGAGTCCGTGGAGTGAGGCTGGGGCGAATCAATGGGGTCAGAGTCGATTGATTTGTAAGCGGAGCCCCGACGTCATTGTCATCGGACCGGGTTAGTCCATCAGGCGCGCATCCAGCCGCTAAAGTCTCGTCCGATGAGCCGTGAGGACAAGGCCACGTCCTCCTCGAACGCCGCCGCCAGTTTTTTGCGGCATGTCGGTGAGAGAGGAGCCGGTGGACTGCCAGTGCGATTGAGTCGGCGAAGGCGATCCACCGCGCCGTACACGCGCTTGGCATCGATGACGCTTGTCATTGCCCTGGCTGCCAGCCGCAGCGCGGTAGGCGGTTCGTACAGAAGACGCTGCAGCAAAACACTTCGGCTGCGCTCACTGATATTGACGCGGGGGAACTGCGTCCGCTGATCGGGTTGCAGCGAGAGAAAGGCGAGGAGCTCCTCGTAGACCCGTTTGGGTGCGGCTTGCAGATCGTCATGCACGATCACCCGTAGCTGCTCTTCGGGGACGTTCGACATGGCTCTCTCGAGATGAACTCCGAGGCAACCGACCCAACGGTACTGCAGCTGTTTCGATTCGCCCACGTTGGGCGGCAGGTGTCTACCCTGCCGGCGCGCTTCCTGGAGCGACCAGGCTGCTTCAAAGTCCGGTTCGTTCTCAATGCACCGGACGAGGTTGTAGGCATGCAACGACCGCACTAGTTCAATCGGGTTCCGCACCAAAACAATGATGCGAGCCTCGGCGTTGAACTTGATGATCTCGGAGAGCGCAATATCCGAGTGAAGATACCAGCCCGCGGTCTCGCCAACCGCCATATGGCATTCTCGCGCTCCCCTAAAGAGATCGAGATAATCCTCGAGGGCGGAGACGCGGTAGTCGAGATGCAAATCCGAGCAAAAATAATGCGGTTCGAGCGGCCCGGGGAGAAACACGCTCGGGTGCTCCGTCAAATAGCTCCGTAACGCCGAGGTACCGCACCTGGGCCCACCGATGATGAAGAAGTTCGGGACGATAGTGTGCACTTTTAAGCCGGTGTCGGGGTCGGTCTATGGTAGGAATGCCTTCCAGCTCGCCTCTTCTACAACAAGTAACAGGAGACCGACCCTATAATCGTCGCACGGGTCATCGTTAGAATAGCACCATCATGTACGAAGCACTCCCCGAGGTCACCCTGAAGGACGGAACAAAGGTCGAAGCCGGCGTGGTGGTTGCGCCGGATCTCGAGTGGTCCGACCGGCTCGAGGCGTTTCTGGCACACCACGATGATATCTGGAACTGGCAGAACCGAGAACTGCTGCGCTGCGACGTGGGTGTCGATGTCTACTTCTACGTGTTACACCGAGGCGGCCAGCCGGTGTCGATCATGATGAGCGCGGAGCGCCACGGCGTCGGCATCCGCGGCCACGTGTGGACCCCGCCTGCGGAACGACGCAACGGCGCGTGCTCGAGACTCCAAGCGCTGCAGATGGAGCACTTTCGTTCGCGAGGGGGTCGTTCACTGGCGGCCTACACCGACTACAACTCCGTCGCCTTTCACCTCTATCGCAAGTTCGGCTTCAACGAAGTCGAACCTGTCGGTGGACATATGCAGTACCTCTCACTCCCCGCCGACGAGTTCGAACACGAGTACTTCGTCAGGAGCGAGACCACGATCGAGCCGCTGGGTTGGCGTCACTGGCCCACCGCCCCACCTCTGTTCATGGGAGATTTTCCGGGACGCGTACGTTGCGCGCCCCTTGGGCTGGTGGGCCGACAGTCGACTGAGCACCCGCTCCTGACAGAAATCCACAACGCCCAATGTGGCGACAACACTAAGCACCCACGCGTCATGGTGCTCCGTAACCAGACGACTGAAGCGATCGTGGGGCTGGCGGCATGGGGTTGGTTTCCGCGTCACCGCAGCTCCTGTCTGCTCGACGTCTACTGTCATTCCAACTATTGGGACGAGGCGGAGAACCTTTTGGCATCCCTGCCGCTTCCGAAAGCCGAGCGATATCTTTGTTACGCCGACTCGAGCTGCGAGCAGAAGGAGAGTTGTCTGCTCGCCCACGGGTTTCGCCGGTCGGCCCGTTGGCGCAAGTTTCCCGTGGACCTCTGTCGCGCCCCACTCGCCCGTCTACCCCGCTCCGCGATCGACGGACAAATCGCCACGACCTGCTGGACCTTGGCGCATGTTGTTGATGTTCCCGTTTCGAAGTGCTGGCAGGGCCTTGTCGGCGCGAGCCGAGCCAGCGCGCGCATCCCGGCGAAGTGGCCGAGATTTCCTTTAACGCACAGCCTCTATGTGAATTTAACTCTCTACGAGAACTAAGCGAGGCGCATGCCCTAATTACCGAGGTTGTCCGAAAAAAGCTGAGGGCTTCCACCGAAAATAAATAACGAGAATCAAGCGGTCAGAGTGCTTGAACTGCACTTTCCCATATGAACGCGTAAATGCCGTGCGAGTTATCGAAACACTTGAACACGAAAAAGCGCGGGTCAAATGCAACAAGACCTCGAGAGAGCGAATGTTCAAAAATCAAGGGGCTTTTTCCATTAATACGCGGCCTAACCACTGTTACGTTTCACAGTTGTAATGGAGGAAACACCTTTATACAAATGCTGGTGCAAGGCATCACAACGGGAAGATAAAGAACCGAGATACTCGCACAACTGGGTTGTGGCGAGACGCGGGTGGTTCAGGATCTACACGGACAGGGTTGCTTGCGGTAGTTGGACCATTCCCTACTCAACGGTAACGGAAGCAATACTGTACAAGACAGCCCAATGGTTCCTACCAGGAAGAGTCCTTTACCTTGTAACTGAGAACGGTAGTTACCAATTTGGATTTAACCCATGGGTATCCCCGCAGGATTATCTGAATCTTGATATGGAGGAGAAGGAGATGCGCATTAGGTACTCTCCTTTCAGCGTATCGTTAAGAATCCTGTTATTGGTCTATGTCGTGTATACGCTCTGGCGATATTTTGTGAAGTGAAACATCGCACGGTGGGCGAAAAAGGGGTCGGTCAAGATTATTTTGGCCGGAAGTATTTGACATGGTGGCCTCCTTGCCCATCTGCATCCCGTTTTAGGCTCCCTAACATTAGATTAAGCTATTGCTTATTGTGTCCACCTATACAAACAATCCGGCTTCCTGCCGAGTAAAGATGAGAATTTAGAATGTGAGTAGCCTCGGGTGACCAAAGCCGCACGATTACGGAGTCGGGGATATTGGTCCATACTGATCGGCGTAATTGGACTGCTCGGGTGCCTCATCGGCATTTTGCAGCTTCTTATATATGGCGGGGTGTCAATTCGGCCGGGCCATGAGACCGTCAGCGGAACTACTGCCGTACAGATGCTTTTTATACTTGGTTTCGTTGGTGTAGCTTTTGCCGGATTCGGAGCACTTCTGGTGTATCGAGCACGTCGCACGGCACGGAGTTAGGCAAATGGAACGGCTGCCTAACGCCGCGCCGGCCGCTCGACTCTGTCGTTAAGTCTATGCAAAGTAGTATGACATTTAGCAGTATAGCTGCATTGTTCGGAGCTATGGTCGTTCTGGCTTTTATTCCCAGTGTTAGTGTTCTTACGGTATCAGCAAGATCGGCTGCTTCTGGATTTATTCATGGTGTTTTCACAACCGTGGGGATAGTGGTTGGCGACATTATTTTCATACTAATAGCAATTTTCGGTTTATCGGTTCTTGCCGAAACGATGGGCGGTCTGTTTGTCCTAGTCAAATACCTTGGTGGCGCTTATCTTATATGGCTGGGAATAGCGCTATGGAGGTCAAAATCAAAGGCCGTGGAGGCTGAAGGGATTAAAGAATCTTCTTTGCTATCCAGTTTCGTTACTGGGCTGTTTATTACGTTAGGTGATCAAAAGGCAATCTTGTTTTATTTGGGTTTTTTTCCTGCTTTCATTGATTTGTCTACAATATCTTATTTTGACACAAGCATCATTATAGTAATCGCTATAGTCGCTGTAGGCGGTGTGAAACTTTGTTATGCATTCATGGCAGATAGAGCTAGTTTGCTTATTAGTTCTAAAGCATATCAAGGAATAAACATTACCGCTGGTAGTGTGATGATTGGTGTTGGTGTATTTTTAATAACTAAGGCTCAATAATGCCTCCCCGCAGAGGTTGTCGCCGTCGCGCCGACTCCGCTAAAGGCTGGCGTTACAACTTTCGGGAGTACATATGGAGATCTCAACGAAGGAAAACGAAAAACTAGTTTCAACTGTGTATGAAAGTGCAATGAAAGCATTACATGGGGGTAGAGAAATTACCGAACAGGAAAACTTCGTATTTCAAGTTGAGCTGTTATCTCAAGAAGTGAATAGTGGAGCCTCCTTCGAACAGTACTTTCGTTGGGTAGGAAAAGCCGAAGTTGACGAAATTCTTGGACACATTCAACGACTTGATGCGCCACAGTTATATTCAATTGTTGAGGAAGCCATTCGAGTGGCCTTTCCAAACGGTGTTTCCGACGATGAAGATGGATATGAAAGATGTACAGACTGGAACGAGGCTCAAGAGGAGCGATTACAAGAGCTATTTGAGAAATTCGAACAATACAATGGAGTGATAGGTAATAAACTAGGTCAGTTCATTGGGACAAATGAACTTGTATGAAAAATGCTCCGTACAAGTTAATCGACCTGCCGTCTGGCGGCGCCGGACCCCGTATCTCGTGCCGGTTATCGTAGACGTTAGGTGCACTGGCTGATGGCGTTTAAATGCCCGAGTTGTGATGCCGAGATATTGGGGTAAGGCGTTGGCGATGCAACCCCAATTCCACAGTTATCGTGTTTGTCCACGATGTGAGGCTAGGTTTGCGGTAGACCCCAGTACGAAGCGCAAACAGGCTATCGCGATGGTGCTGGCACTCGTATCGCTCTACGTGACTATTCGTCTCATGATAGACGGCGCAAATTGGCTGGTGCTGGCATGTTTGAGTTATGGGGTGCTTGCAGCGTATATATATTTCGCAAATTCTCGGGTCGTAGTAGTTCCCTATGTGGAGTAGTGAGCGGCGTCGAGCAGTTCAGCGTCTAACTTTGCGCCGGACGTGACACGGGAAATACATGTCTTTAAAACCAAATGGCAGTTGGCGCGTCGGTCAGCGTAGACGTTGGTCCATTCGAACAAGGAAAGACTAAAGCATGAGCGACAGAACCCTCTCGAGAGAAGCCATTGAACTGTTGCGCAGCCACGATACACCGACGATCTGTAACGTTATTGAGTTGTTCGGGGTTCGCCCTCGGAACAGTGGGTATCTGGACAAGCGCATTCAGCCTTGTTTCCCTGAATTCCCGCCCATGGTGGGCTACGCGGTCACAGCGACATTTCGATCTGCTGCTCCTGCTCGGGGTGATGCTTACTCTAGCGTGGCACAGCAGGTCGCCGCATTCTCACAAGCCCCGTCTCCCGCGGTAGTCGTGTTC
>JAOTYS010000306.1 GCA_029861795.1 Gammaproteobacteria bacterium
CGCTAGGGCAGGTCACATCTGACGCTGAACGTGATCTAGCGCTGAATACACCGCGGGTGATTCGTGTCACCCACAGTTTCACCCGAACGCAGCGCGATATACTGGAGCGATGCGTAACTGTAATGGCACGCGGTATGTCTGAGTTTCAGGCCAAGAAACGATCGGGAGGATTGGCAGCACTCTCAGATCTAGACAGCTACTGTTACTACGTGGCAGGCGTGGTAGGTGAGATGTTAACGGATTTATTTTGCGACTATTCCGCTGCGATTGCACGCAATCGTAGCCAGATGATGGCCCTTGCCGTGTCCTTCGGTCAAGGTCTGCAAATGACCAATATTCTCAAGGATGTTTGGGACGATAAGGGCAGGGGAGCCTGCTGGCTGCCGCAGACCGAGTTTGAACGTTATGGTGTGGATTTGAATAACCTGTCCCACGCGCACAATGAAGAGGGGTTCGGACAGGCTTTAGGTGGGCTCATCGCGGTTGCGCGTGGTCACTTACACGATGCGTTAGATTATACCTTACTCATACCTAGTAATGAGACAGGGATACGGCGATTCTGCCTTTGGGCGCTGGGCATGGCAGTATTAACCCTACGTAGTATCAACAACAACCGCGGATACTCTTCCGGGCAAGAGATAAAGATATCGCGACGTGCGGTGAAGGCGACTGTTGTTGTCACAAGCTTCTCGGCACGTTACGATCGATTACTCAGAATGTTGTTCACTTTGACAACAAGAGGCCTCCCCAATCGTGATAAGAATTTGCCCTCACGTTTAGGCAATTGTGTGTCCTCTTAACCTTAGTGTGAGCCCTGAGTAGTGGCCAAAACGATGGCTAAAAATAACTTCAAACTGGCGCTTCATAAATGGCATCAATGAATCGAGACACCGCTATACAACCCGAGCTTACTGAGAAACACTTATTTAATAGATCGGCACAGGTAAAACCACAGGCTGACCGGACTCGTGTAGCTTACAAAGGAAATGGGCATGACTCGCTGGATAAAGGCATAGAGCGCGCCCACAGTGCGTTGCTGGAACAGCAGCATGAGGACGGATATTGGTGCTTCGAACTGGAGGCGGATTGCACTATACCTTCCGAGTATGTGCTGATGATGCACTTCATGGACGAAGTAGACGAAACGTTGCAGAAAAAGATTGGCGTCTACCTTAGAAGCAAGCAAGCCGAACATGGAGGTTGGTCGTTGTATCCCGGTGGCGACCTTGATATCAGCGGTTCGGTGAAAATTTACTACGCATTGAAATTGATCGGGGATTCGCCGACTGAACCACACATGGCCAAGGCCCGAGACGCAATACTGGCCAGAGGCGGCGCTGCGCGCAGTAATGTATTTACCCGGTTTTTGCTCGCAATGTTTGAGCAAGTGCCATGGCGTGCGGTACCGTTTGTTCCCACCGAGATTGTGTTGTTGCCCAAATGGTTTCCATTTCATCTGAGCAAAGTCTCCTACTGGTCAAGAACAGTGATGGTACCTCTTTCGATTCTGTGCACTTTGCGTGCGAAAGCAAAGAATCCGCGGCGTATTGGTGTGCCAGAGTTGTTCAGTGTGCCAGCAGAGGAAGAACGAAATTACTTCCCGATTCGGTCGAAACTTAACCGAGTGATCCTGGCTTTAGAACGCTTAGGGAGAACGCTAGAACGATTCACACCGAAGAAAGTGCGCGAGAAATCTTTGAAACAGGCCGAGCAGTGGACCTTGGAACGTTTGAACGGCAGCGATGGAATCGGTGGGATCTTTCCGGCAATGGTGAATGCCTATGAGGCGCTAACGTTGCTCGGGTATTCAAAAGACGATCTGCGGATCAAGAATTGTCAGTCGGCGTTGCACAACCTTTTGGTTGAGCAGGAGGACTGGGCCTACTGTCAACCCTGCCAATCGCCGGCATGGGACACACCGTTGACCTGTTTGACATTGCACGAAACCAACGCAGGGCGACCGACCAACAGCACAATTAACGCGCTTACGTGGATGCAAGGTCGGCAGATCCTGGATGAGCCGGGGGATTGGCGAGCCGCTAGGCCGGAACTCAAAGGCGGCGGATGGGCGTTTCAGTTTCGCAACAGTCATTATCCTGACCTAGACGATACTGCGATCGCTGCATGGGCCATGTGCCAAACTGGGGATCCAAGGTTTCAGGAATCCATACGTCGGGCGGCAGACTGGATATGCGGAATGCAGTCGAGCAATGGTGGGTTTGCAGCGTTTGATGTTGATAATTGTTACTACTATCTCAATGAGATTCCGTTTGCCGACCACGGCGCTTTACTGGATCCCCCGACTGCGGACGTCAGTGCCCGTTGCCTGGCGTTACTGGCGTTAGTCGATCCCACGGGCTACCGCGATGCCTGTCAGCGGTGCCTGCAATACCTCAAGAATCAACAGGAAGATAACGGTTCATGGTTCGGCCGGTGGGGCACTAACTATATCTATGGCACTTGGTCAGTGCTCTCGGGGCTAGAAGTGGCTGGCGAGGATTCGCGGCAACCGTATATCCAGAGCGCTAGAGCATGGCTGCTCTCCGTCCAGCGATCCGATGGCGGCTGGGGCGAGGGCAATGACACCTACTTCTTGCCTGAAAAGGCTGGGGATGGACCCACCAGCACTTCTTTCCAAACCGCCTGGGCGATGTTAGGGCTGATGGCTAGCGGGCTTAGGGATCACCAGGCACTAGCGACAGGTAATCAATATCTGCTGCGTATGCAAGGCGCAGACGGTCTGTGGCACGACACCGAATTCACCTCCCCTGGGTTTCCTAGGGTCTTCTATCTGCGTTACCACGGGTATCATAAATATTTCCCACTGTGGGCATTGGCGCGGTATCGTAACTGCTTAGCACGTTGATTTGTCTACAGATTACGCCGTGTGGCCGCTAGATTAGGAGTTGTCGCTGCACTACCTTTGGAAGCTCGCTGGCTCACCAATAACCATTCAACCGGAGCAGGTCAAGCACCCCTATTGCAGGTCTCGGGGCCCGAAGTAGAGCAGGCCTACCGGGCAGCGCAGGCTTTGCTAAACCGGGGGGCTACGGCGCTACTCAGCTGGGGTGTGGCGGGCGCACTTGAGGATTCATCGCGTGCCGGAAGCCTAGTGCTACCTCAAGCGGTGGTTGATTTCAACCGGCAAGAGTGGGCCGTTGATCCGCGCTGGCATAGCGAGCTCAGTGATTGCGTCCAGGGCAAAGTACCTTGCGTTTTCGGCAAACTTGCAACAAGCGATAAGGTGCTGACTAATGCACACGAGAAGATTGCCTTTGGGAGATCATTCGGCGCCGTCGCTGTGGACACAGAGAGCGCAGGTATTGCCCGTGCCGCAGCGCAAGCACGCATCCCATATCTCGTCATCCGCGCGATCGTCGATCGGTTGGTGTGGAAGTTGCCCATATGTGTGACCAATGCCGTGAATCCGCACGGCTCGATCAACCCAAGTATGATGCTGGGTGCACTGGCAAAACGTCCTTACGACCTATTTCACGTATTGCGGCTTGTGATGGGCTGGCGAGCAGCTAAACAATCTATGTCCAGGGTTATTAGTTTAGCGGGGCCAGGATTCCTGTTTCCCCGTTAGCTCGGCAGACCATCACTTAGAATTCTGGCTCATGAAAACATTGATCACCGGGGCAACAGGGTTTGTCGGTTCAGCCGTAGCAAGGGAACTAATACGAGCCGGCCACGAATTACGTACGCTGACCCGCGCATCCAGTGATCAGACGAACCTGACGGGCCTAGCGGTGGAATCGGTAACTGGAGATCTCACCGACCGTAGTTCGATCGAAAAAGCCATCAAAGGTTGCAAAGCGTTGTTCCATGTGGCCGCAGACTACCGCTTATGGTCGCACAATCCCAATGATATCTATCGGACCAACGTCAATGGCACCATGCATCTAATGATGGCTGCGCTGGAAGCGGGAGTGGAGCGCATTGTCTATACCAGTAGCGTGGCCACCCTCGGTATCAACCGTGATCGCAGCCCGGCGAATGAAGAGACCCCGGTCAACCTGGAGGACATGATCGGTCACTACAAGCGCTCTAAATTTATGGCAGAAAGGGAAGTACAGCGCCTCATTCAGGAGCGAGGGTTAGCTGCGGTCATCGTAAACCCATCCACGCCCATAGGACCTAGAGACGTCAAACCCACCCCCACCGGACGCATGATTCAGGAGGCGGTGCGCGGCTCGACACCCGCCTATGTGGACACCGGGTTGAATATAGTTCATGTGGACGATGTGGCCCGGGGACACTTACTGGCGTATCAAAGAGGCACAGTGGGGGAACGTTATGTACTCGGCGGGACCAACATGTCGCTCAAGGAAATCCTTACACAGATCGCACGGATCGTAGGACGCCGGCCACCGCTAATACGGTTGCCCCACAATGCGGTCCTGCCGGTTGCGTATATCTCACAGAGCTGGGCCCGTCTGCGCAGCGCTGGTGAACCGCGCGTTACCGTCGAAGGGGTACGACTTGCTAGGAAGTTTATGTATTTTTCCTCGGCAAAGGCGGAACGCGCACTCGGCTACCAGGCTGGTCCTGCATACAAAGCCCTCCAGGACGCCGTAGAATGGTTCCAGCAAGCTTAACAGGCGCAGAACCCTGTCCAACCCCCGTGGCAGACGTCAACAACAGATTATGCGAAGATTTATGCCTAATCCAACGGTTCCCCGCCGCCGAGGGCCGAGGGAATTGTTGACATCAAATCTTAGAGGAATGTTACAGTAGCTCCGCGGAGTGGGACTGGCGATAACATTACAAAACATTCGATGGAGACCAACTAGGTGACCGAACGTCTAGACGGTGCGCGAGTACTAATCTATAGCCACGATTCCTTTGGCCTCGGCCACCTACGCCGATGTCGCGCGATCGCCCATTCGCTTGTCGATCAATACAAGGGTGTATCCGTTCTCATTCTCTCCGGATCGCCGATCATTGGCAGCTTCGACTTTCGGGCGCGGGTGGATTTCGTCCGAATCCCCGGGGTCATCAAACTGTACAACGGCGACTACACCTCGCTAGGGTTGCACATAGATCTCAAAGAAACCTTAGCGATGCGCGCATCGATCATTCGGCACACCGGGGAGATCTTCGCACCGGATCTATTTCTAGTAGATAAGGAACCGTTGGGTCTCAAGGACGAAGTCAAATCAACTCTACAGAGACTCCGCGCCAAAGGAACCGCGACTGTCTTGGGTCTGCGAGACGTCATTGACTCTCCCACATTGCTTAGCAGTGAGTGGAAACGAAAGCGCGTGATTCCAGCACTCGACAGACTCTACGACGAGATTTGGGTGTACGGCCTTAGAGAGTTTAGTTGCCCGTTTGAAGGCATGGAAATACCGCCCAGCGTCCACAACAAAATCGCCTATACGGGTTATCTGCCCCGTGCAGTACCGCAGGCGGCAGCCCTCAATACCAAAGCTCCTCCATCCGAACCCTATCTACTGGTCACCGCGGGCGGTGGCGGCGATGGCGCGGAAATGATGGATTGGGTGTTACGTGCGTATGAGTGCGATTCTTCATTGCCCTTTGCTGCGTTGTTGGTACTTGGGCCTTTCATGCCCGCCGCCACCAAACAAGCCTTCCTTGAGCGTGTCACTGAACTCGATCGGGTCACTGCGATCGAATTCGATTCACATATCGAGCGATTGATGGAACGTGCTTCCGCAATAGTTGCGATGGGCGGTTATAACACTTTCTGCGAAATAATTTCCCTAGATAAGCGTGCCTTGTTAATTCCACGGACCCATCCAAGACGGGAGCAACTTGTTCGTGCGACTACTGCGCAGAA
>JAOTYS010000307.1 GCA_029861795.1 Gammaproteobacteria bacterium
AGTATACGTTCACGAACTTCCGCTGTGGGTCGAAAGCGCTAGTTCGAAACTAAAATAGGTGACCGGCTGCTGTCGCTTACGAGCTGCCCTTCAGGAATCGGCGCGACCGGCGTCGTGACAGACGGCAAGCGGCCAGGAGCGGATATAGGGGTGTAGGTGACCGACCGTCAGCTCACTCATCCGAAGCGGCCGTTGCCGGTGCACAGCTCGCCACCGGCGCAAACTCTCTGCAGCAGCAGCTTTGCTCCTATCCAAGCTAAAAAACATTCTGATACAAATCCAGCTCCAGCAGCAGGTAGCCCGAAACCCCAACAATAAGTGCCAGCCACTGCCTCCTATGCCGGGCAAGCTTGATGTCAATGCCTAATTGGGAAAGCACACCGAGTAATCCCTCCTGTGTCTGCTCCTCCTGTGTCTGCTTTCGCATTCGGCCTTTGACGGTGGGGCAATATTGCTGAGGTTGCCATTCCTCCTGGAAGTAAATCAGGTTTCCCAGTGATCCCATGGTCTTGGATTCTAGACGGTATTCCGGGAGCGTTATGCCTAGCGCATCCTGCGCCCATGACCGCATGTCTTGGTAGCTATGCTCATCGGCGGGGGCTACTAGTATTAATTGTGATGGCTTAAGGTTGTCTCTCGCTTTGGCGAACTCCCACTGTAAACCGGCTGAGCTACCCGCCCTAATTACCACTAATCGGGATTCACGCATCAAACGCTCAACCACAGCTTTCCACTTGTCGTCTGACACATAGACCCGAGCCGCTCCTCGCTGCGGCAGCCTCTCGCCTGGTCTTCCGATCGCCACCACCGGACCTACCTGGCGCAGCACTTTGGTAAAGGCTTCCTCCTCCGTCATATCGGGAATGAACGAGTACCCGTACACGTCCTCGTCGACTTCCCGGGCCCCTTTTTCGTCCGCGCTGAAAGATCGCAAAAACAGGACCGGCCTTCGAGGGTCATCGCGAAGTGTGTCTGCTACTCCCGATGCGAACACCTTAGGCCCCACTGAGAAGCCTTTGTTGACAATCAGCACCAATATCGCACCCAAGGCAACTAGTACTACGCTATGGATAGGCTCCAGGTCGGCCACTTCGAAGACGACAATCATGGCCAATAGTCCAAGCAAGGCGATGATGGCAATCACCACCAGTGAAGCTCCTAGAAAGCGCGAATGCAAGGGTCTCCGCATCCGATGCTCCTCGATGAAAAGTATTAGGTTCTTGTTACCTGGCGCCCTTCCCCGAAGTTGTTTCCAAGCCACCGGCCCCGCCAGAAGCACAAGGACTCCGGTGACAGCTGTTTGCGCCAATAGGTAGGTGAGGATTGTCTCAGTCGGAAAGGAGTGGTTGAACAAGTAGTCCCAATTACCTACGGCTACGCTCACCAGCACCAGTATCAGTGTACTGCCGGCGTACCTGGCCCAACCGAGTTCGGCACATCTCCCCGCAAACAACGCTACTGCCAGCAGGGTGACCATCAGAGAAAACGAGGTTCCGGGATATCCGACTAGAATTATGCCTTTAACAGCCACTGCCCACACGGCCACCATCACCAAGAGCATGGATCTTCGAGCCCCCAAGCTTGTAGCCATTAACACGAGAATCGGAATGGCTATGTTTATAGGGCCATAATCGGGAAGGTAGAACGGTGTGCTCAGGCTGAAGTAGAGGAGGCCCACCATCAGTATGAAACTTGTCCGCCGCTTCCAGCTGGGAAGTTTAAACTGGTCAAACAGAGTGGGCGCATAAATCAGCGCCTCCTGGGTCACGGGTGGGGTTTTTTCACCCGACAGCATTGCTAAGAATTCCGACTATCATTCGTTTGCTTCGAGGGTCTTATTTTATAGCTAGATAAATAGAATAAGACCCCGACCCACCCCGAGCTGCAAGTACTGGCCAGATACTGGTGTTATCCAGAGACGATCTCCGGCGGCAGGTCAACGTCAGCTATTCGGATCTGACCCGGCGGTTTCGCATCAAGCTCAAAGGTCCGTAGTGGGTCGCTTTCTGCCGGATGGAATTCTAGCATCTCACCGGCTGCTCTTGAGGCTAACAGCCGCCAGTCAGGTTCGGCTCAGTCGGACAGTGTCTGCGTTCCACAGTCGCGGTGGGCCGTATGTCGTACATTAGATTGCGGACAGGTTAAATTGTCAGCGATATCTGAATCATTGTAGCTTTTTGGCACAAAAGTTCTGACAACCACTTTGATAGGTGGGCCTTAAGAGTGTCACATAGAGGGGTCGCGAGGAGGCGTTTGGCGGACAAAAGGATAAGGCTACATCTGCCAACCGTTGATACTCACTAAGAACGGCTATACGTAGGTGAAAATTGCGCACTGCTGCCACATTTCCATCCGCGCCTCGACCCCATCTTCGACCCATACTGGACCCCTACCCTTAAGCCCCCCAGGGAGCGTATGATGTAGCGAAGCCCGCAGGTGCGTGAACACCATACGGGCTTCTAACCACGATCACCTAACCAGGAGGTAATCATGGCTGATCACAGTCTACCTAATCGCACTCGACGCGCTCCACCAGCTTCTCAACATTCCCAAGAACGTGCATTTTCGGGAAAGTCTCAAACCATCACACCCAATAACGTCATACGGTTACCAGACGCTAACGACCCAGTACCAAGCACCGTAAACGGGAAAGTTCCACCACCAACGCGGATACCTAACAAGGACAGGCGTTCGCGTGAGTACCTGAGCGACAAGGAAGTAACGACCCTGATGGATACGGCGCGGAAGATCGGGCGCCATGGTCATCGTGATGCGACCCTAATCCTACTCGCGTACCGTCATGCCCTGCGCGTGGCTGAGCTCGTGGGGTTACGCTGGGATCAGGTGGACCTGAATCAAGGGCTCTTGCACGTCACCCGTGCGAAGAACGGGTCACCATCGACCCATCCCTTACGCGGACCTGAGATCCGGGCCCTTAGAAGGCTACAGCGCGACTACGCAGGCCCTTATGTCTTTATCACCGAACGCAAGGGACCACTGACACCATCTTCTGTGCGTAAGATCATTGCGCGGGCCGGCGAACGTGCAGGACTTGGATTCCCGGTTCATCCGCACATGCTACGACACGCCTGTGGGTTCAAGCTCGCCAATGATGGCCACGATACAAGGGCCATCCAACACTACCTGGGACATAGAAACATCCAGCACACGGTGAAGTACACCGAGCTGGCAGCGGATCGGTTCAACGGGTTCTGGGACGACTAACGTATCAGCGAGTTACTTACCTGATCACCATTGGCGGTAGGTCAAATGGTGTTGACCGTGCGCCAGGCGATGGGAAGACCCCACCCCGTGGTCATGGGCAAGGGGATCCTAGACAGATAGACCACAGAACAAAGGACCTCTGACCCCTACCGTTTATGCCATGCTGACGCAATCTAGGGGGGCTTTACCGCGTATAAACTCACCGGGGCAACCCGTAGCACGGGGTCGAACAAGTTTCCCCGATATGGGGGCCCCAAATTCGCTCTGAGGTGGACTCTACGACCCCCTCTCAGATAAGGAGGCAAGCTCATCGCGACACCTAAACAAAAAAATCCCCGCACAAGGCGGGGTGGATGCACAGATAGACCTAGTTATGGGGTTGTTCTTATAGGGCCACTCAATCACCGAGACTTCCTACGCACAAAGCCGATACCTCCCATGTGTGCGGTTCCTCGACTTAGGGGAACAAGCTGCAATTCACAGGTAGAACCCTCAGCGCATCCGGGTTTTGGACACCCCCGTCCAGGTTCTGTCCGTTGCAGAAGACAAAAGCGTTGATTGCGTCAAGGGGTCCATTAGCGGTTAGAAACGATTGATCGTCGATCTCCACCGGTCCAGTAACGGTCGCACTTAAACGCGTGCTGATCGCCAAATTCGAGTCCCCGCTTATTACCACCCTGCCGTTTAGCGTCCCAGGCCCAACCCCCGGGCTCCCTAACCGCCGGATACGGGCGGCACTATTGTTACCGATAATGACGTTGCCATCTATCCTCGCGATATCATTCTGGATGCGGAAGTTCGAAGTATGGAGCACATCGATGGCCACTTTATTCCGCGTCGGGAAAGGGGGTAGTGTATTGTTATTCTGAATGATCGGGGTCCCGTCCATACGAAGGGAACAAGAACGAAAGAGGCCAATGGCCGTATTGTCGAACGATACATTACTCCGGGAAACAAAACGCCCATCCTGGGTGCGCGCGACGGCGCCGTCCAGCATTCCCAGCGCGTTAACGCCGCCCGATTCGACGCTAGCATCAACCCGGTTAAGCTGAGCATAGGCTTGCCTGGTGATCAAAATAGCATAACCATCATCGCCCGAGCCATTGAAGTCCGCGTTTGCCGTTACATCTTCTATCGTCGCAGAGGCACCTTCTCGTATGTCTATGGCGGTGCCAAAATTGACTACGGTGAGGTTTCGAACCACGATGCCCTGGGCACCGATGATCCGAAGCTTTCCGTCAAGCCCATCCGTGCGAGTGGCGCCTTCAATCGTGAGGCCGTTCTTGCTAACGACGACCTGCGGTTCCGTACAGCGGCCGCTAATCGTGATCACCGACCCAGGCGCTGCCTGATCGACCGCGGCGGCAAGGGAATCAGTAGGACAATTTACCACCAGAGCTGACGGCATAATCAGCGCTTCGAGAGCAGCCACCCTCGCCTGCAACGCAGGCAATCCAGCCGGTGGCTGGGCGGACGATTGACTGATAAAGCCCATCAACATCGTTATGAGAATGGGCGCAGCGAGCAATGTCATAGCAGTTTTTTTCATAGCAGTTCTCCCTTCAGCTAAAAAGTGGTGCTACGGACCTATATGCGATCCTATCAGGTCCCTCGTAATTGGTCCTGACAACAGCTAGTTAACGCGGTCGTTACGGGAAAGTCCTATACAATCTGACGAATGCTGGTGGATTTCGAAATCTCCCAGCATTTATGAATTGATATAGGCCCTACCGCAACGTCTACCAGACCCACACCGGGCGAACACCCGTAGAGCGATCACTGTCCTTAGCGATCAGGGACTCTTAATTTTCTATTTACAGCCGCGTCCAAGCTGTATGAGGAGAGAAAAATACGATAGCCACCTTGCCTAGGGTGCAAAGGCCTGTCAAGGACCGGTGCACCATGGGCCATAAATCAATAGATTGAAGTGTGAAGTTGAGAGCTCAGGGGAACATGACTGATACGAAGAACAATACCTACTTGTACAGCCGCCGATATTCCCAAGGCGGATTAGAATCGTTCTCTCGCCGCAGACCTAGTCTTTCATCTCTTACTCTGATTTCGGCGTCTGCATAGAGCTGCCTGTCCGGTAATTCTTAATGACGGCTTCGGGCACACTCCTGCCTGCTTTTATGGTTGGAATCTGGACTCGGACCTCGAATTCAATGGCTGTGGCCCACCAGACGAACCAGTTGGTGGAAGCTTTCGTGGACATCGTCGAACAAGTCATTGGTCGAACTTTCCATCTTCGTGCAGGCCACCTGCACCTGATCCACCGCGTCGATGAGTCGTGCCGTCGCGGACTTCCAGTCGGCGGGATCAACACCATCGGGTACCGCTGCGTCATCGATGCCGCGTGCGTCTTGTAGTAATTTAGTGCTTTGTTTGCAGATCGCAGCACTGCGTTCGCCACCCGGCGGCGAATGCCACAACGGCGCCATAAGATTGTGAAACTGCGTTACCGCGGCGGGGAAATCATGGTGCTTATGCATCTGCGCAATCGTCAGTGACGAGGCGGTGAGCAGTGCGAGCGTAATGCTTGTATACTTCATAACTCTCACCTTGGTTGTAAGTTGC
>JAOTYS010000308.1 GCA_029861795.1 Gammaproteobacteria bacterium
CGTGACACCTGGCTCAGCCCCGAGTCGGTGGATGATAACGAGGTCCGTAGGGTGCTGGGGCAACCCTTGCAGCGCGAGCAAAATCTGCTGGGGCTGTTGCGCCGCCCCGAGGTCGGATATCGCCAGTTGATGACCTTGCCAGGAGCCGGCAAAGGAGTGACGGATCTAAAGGTCACGCAGCAGGTGGAGATCCAGGCTAAGTATTTGGGCTATATAGAACGCCAGCAGGCGGAAATCGAAAGGCAGCGCCGCAATGAGCAAACCCGGTTGCCGGAGGGCTTGGATTACCAAGAAGTAAGAGGCCTGTCCACAGAGGTGGTGCAGAAGTTATCGGCCCACAAACCAACCACTATTGGCCAAGCGTCGCGTATCTCCGGTGTGACACCGGCCGCGATTTCTTTGCTTTTGGTTCACCTTAAAAGGACTGCCTAATACCGCCACCTTACTAATGCCAGCGCAAACTAGTCTGGCTCAAGTGTGGCCGGGGCAACGCAAGGCTGACTACTATGGTCTATTTTTAAGGCGAGATGACAGTTGGGCCACAGCAGCCAGAAAGCTGCCCGTACGCGCGCTATACTTGGTTTGTTGATGATGCAAACGAATAAACCCAAGATTTGGAGTTGAAAAAGGTGGGGAAATTAATCGTCACGTCCCAGGGGGTGCTTGTTGGGGAGTACCCGTTGAGTGAACAGCGCATGACTATCGGCCGGCATGCCGAGTGCGACATCTGTATAGATGACTTGTCGGTGAGCGCCAAGCACGCCCTAATTACTAACATCCTGGAAGATTCATTTATCGATGACCTCGATAGCACTAACGGTGTCTACCTCAACGGTGAGTTGACCAAAAAGTGTATGTTGGCCCATGGTGATCTGATCTCTGTTGGAAATCATGTGATGCGCTTCGAGCAAACCGCTGTAAATCGCAATAAACATTTCGCGGTTGCCGCCGATCAGGGTATGGAAGATGAGTTATTCGGCGAGTTACAGACCGAAAACGAGGTCACACCGCAGCCAGGCAAACAGAGCGCGCAGCCGGTGTCGCTGGTTGGCCGTCTAAAGGTGTTGTCAGGTCCGGCTACCGGTAATCAGTTGACCTTGGATGGGAAAAGCGTGACCCTAGGCAAGCCGGGGGTACAGATGGCAACGATTGTTCGGCGGGAGACAGGCTATTTTCTGCTCCATGCATCGCATGACGACAGCAACGACGATAACCCTCCTAAGGTCAATGGTGAGGCTGTAGGTGGCGAAGACTATTGCCTAAAAGCTCACGATGTGATTGAGCTTGTCGGCGTAGAGCTAGAGTTCACTGTAGACGACTGATTCGATAGCGGACCGCAACCGGTATTAAAACCTTTATTGTTCAACTTGCCGCGCTTAACTCGACGGCACGCTGACACCTGGCACGACACTGCAACTGGAGCGTCAACTTAGCTCGGGACTCCAACAATTGGGCATCGAAGTAGCCCAAGAGGCCCAGGCACGTCTGTGCGCATACCTTGAGCTGCTGGCAAAATGGAATGAGGCCTATAACCTCACTTCCATACGAGAACCGGCTGACATGGTGTCGCGCCACCTGCTCGATAGCCTTGCGGCTGAGCCTTACCTTCTGGGCGAGCGAGTTGTCGACGTAGGTAGTGGCGCGGGTCTTCCCGGGATTCCGCTCGCTATTGCTAGGCCGGAGTTGAGTTTTGCCCTGGTGGAACCTCAACACAAAAAGGCCCGATTTCTACGCCACGCCGCGCACCAAATTAATCTCAGTAACGTAGAGGTTATTTGCGCCCAAGTCCAAGATTACCGGCCAGCGCAAAAATTTGATACGCTAGTTTCTCGTGCGTTCGCTCACGTTGGGAAATTATTGGCGAGTGCAGGGCATCTATGTGCAGGTAGTGGCCGTGTCCTCGCTTTTAAGGGAAAGTATCCCGCCGCAGAGCTGGAACAAGCGGGACAACAGGGATTTTCGGTTGCCGCAGTAAAATCCATTGCGGTACCTGGCCTAAACGTACAACGGCACCTCGTGATTCTCTCAGCCCGGCCTAGCCATGGCCCAGAACGCAATTCGCAGCCCCAGAGTGCACGGACTAGGTCGGGAAGTCGGGGCGATACAGCGTAGGATGTGGAGCATGGGTAAAGTTATTGCGGTTGCCAACCAAAAAGGCGGTGTGGGCAAGACCACTACCGGTATCAATTTGGCTGCCTCGTTAGCGCGTACCCGCCGGCGCGTGCTGTTGATCGACATGGATCCCCAGGGTAACGCCACAGTTGGCAGCGGCGTTCAAAAGGATGATGTCGAGCACACGGTCTATGAAGTGTTGTTGGGTCAGGTCTCACTCAGCAACGCAATTGTGACCACGGACAGCGGCTACGATGTGGTACCAGCGAACAGCGAACTGGCCGGTGCGCAAGTGGAGCTCGTCAATGAACAGGCGCGAGAACGGCGCCTTAGGGGTGCACTTCAGCCGGTACGTGAGGATTATCAATATGTTCTTATAGACTGTCCGCCGTCGCTCAATGTGTTGACGGTCAATGCGCTAGTAGCGGCAGATACCGTTATGATACCGATGCAATGTGAATATTTTGCTCTAGAGGGCCTAACTGCATTGGTCAATAATATCCAAAAGATTCGCGAGACCCTCAATCCGTCATTGCGAATCGAAGGGTTGCTGCGGACGATGTATGATGGACGTAATAGTTTGGCGAACGAAGTATCGGAACAATTACGCGAGCATTTCGGTGATAAGCTCTACCGAACAATCATTCCACGAAACGTGCGCTTAGCGGAGGCACCGGGCTATGGATACCCTGTGATCAAATACGACCAGCGTTGCACTGGTGCCCAAGCCTATCTAGCGCTTGCGGGTGAAGTGCTGCGACGAGACGAGGCAACATGGCAGTGAAAAAACGGAGGCTTGGGCGCGGCCTAGACGCCCTTTTGATGAGCACAGACCCTAAGGCCACGCAAGGCAAGGAGGAACTGCGGCAGCTACCTGTAGATATGTTGCAGCGCGGACGCTACCAGCCGCGCACACACATGGACAAAGAATCCCTTGAAGAGTTGGCGAACTCCATAAAAGTGCAAGGCATTGTGCAGCCAGTGGTGGTCCGGGAGCTGTCTACTGGAGGGTATGAGTTGATCGCTGGAGAACGCAGATGGCGGGCTGCGCAGCTTGCCGGGCTGGACACAGTGCCAGCGGTGATTCGTAACATCCCCGATGAGGCCGCCATTGCAGTGGCGTTGATCGAGAACATTCAACGCGAAGACCTGAACCCCATCGAAGAAGCCGGCGCCCTGCAGCGTTTGATCGATGAATTTGGCATGACTCATCAGCGGGCCGCCGACAATATCGGTCGGTCCCGGGCGGCGGTTTCCAACCTATTGAGACTATTAGGACTGAGTGCTAAGGCGCGCGATATGTTGGCCGAAGGTCAACTCGACATGGGTCATGCTAGGGCGTTGCTGTCGCTCCCCGCCACCATGCAAGACGAGGCCGCGATAACTGTGGCGCGCAAGGGCATGTCTGTGCGCCAGACCGAGCAGTGGGTGCGGCGCCGATTGCGCCAGGGAGAGCAAGGGGTGCGCCAACCCCGACAGGTCGACCCTGATGTCGCGCGGCTGCAGCAGGAATTGTCTGAGCGCCTGGGAGCTGCGGTGGTGATTCAACATGGCAGCCGCAAAGGCCGGCTGATTGTGGAGTATCACGGTCTGGATGAGCTGGACGGAATCCTAGCTAGGATCCGATAGCGCCGAACGCCACCGCCCTGGGCAACATGTAAGCGCTGTTCTGCTGGGAAAAGGTCGCGACTTTCCTGCTACACTTGTGGCCGAGCGGGCGAAGTTGACCGAGGCTAGACGCTCTATCTATACTTCGCGGCCTTTGTTGCGCCGCAGCTAACCGCATCGGTTATAGTTCGCAGAACGCTCTGCGGTGAAGCCTGTCGAGTCATAACAACGAAGGGATTTTTACTAGCCATGGGGCTGTGCGACGAGGATATCGACGCTGTCTCGCCGGTGAAGCGCATTTTCATCGCGCAGTCTAGTGTAACCGTGATTGTGGCTTCGGCCCTGATGTTTTACGACGGCGTGGCCGCCTACTCGGCTTTGATGGGTGGGATGATATACGCGATTGCTAATGCGTATTCGGGTCGGCGGATTTTTTTGCCAAAGAAGGAAGTCTCCGCTCACGGTGAGCTTAACAGCTTCTACCGTGCTGAGATTGGGAAGTTAGTGATGATCGTCGCTTTGTGTGCCGCGGTGTTTGCGGCGGTCAAGCCGATCAATATAGTTGCGTTTGTCGTCGGATTTGCGGTCGTGATTATCGCGGGAGTAATTGGTGCAGCGACGCAACCACTGCATCGGAGTCAGCAAACATAAAAAATCAAGATGGCAAGCGAAAACCTGACACCAAACGAGTACATCAAGCATCACCTGCAGAATCTGACCTTCGGTCAACACCCCGATGGTAGCTGGGGGCTTGCCCACACTGCCCAGGAAGCCAGAGAAATGGGTTTCTGGGCGATTCATCTCGACACCATGTTCTGGTCTATCGCATTAGGGGTTCTTTTTCTGTGGTTGTTTCGCAAAGCCGCAAAGCGCGCCACCAGTGGTCGGCCCAGTGGTCTTCTGAACTTTGTGGAATGGGTGGTGGAGTTTATCGATAACAATGTGCGTGGTTCGTTCTCTGCTAAAAACAACCTTGTCGCACCGCTTGCATTGACGTTGTTCGTCTGGGTGTTGCTGATGAATACCATGGACTTAGTGCCCGTGGACTGGATACCGGGGCTCGCGAGCCTACTGGGGATCGAGTATATGAAGGTGGTGCCAACGACGGATCCCAACGCCACCTTCGGCATGGCGTTTGGTGTCTTTTTTCTAGTGATCTTCTACAGCCTTAAAGTTAAAGGCCCTATCGGATTTCTGTCGGAGCTAACGATGCAGCCGTTCGAGGCAAAAAACCCTTTGCTTAAAGTGTTGTTTATACCCGTTAATTTTTTCCTCGAAGGCATTAGCTTGGTCTCAAAGCCGGTGTCATTGTCTTTGCGATTGTTCGGCAATTTATTCGCTGGCGAAATGATCTTTATCTTGATTGCGCTGTTGTTCGGCGGCGGCCTGGTACTGGGTATTATGGGAGGAGTGTTGCAGTGGGCGTGGGCCGTATTCCACATCCTAATTATACTGTTGCAAGCGTTCATTTTTATGGTGTTAACCGTGGTCTATTTGGATATGGCGCACCAGGAACACTAGCTCAGGTACTGCAGGCCTCGAGATGACTCGGTTTCAATCTAACGAGAAACTTTTCTGACAGGAGAAAACCAATGACATTGGAAACAGCATTACTCTACGTAGCCGGCGCGGTTCTGCTAGGTCTGGCTGGAGTTGGGGTAGGTGTCGGCGTCGGGGTGCTGGGCGCGCGCTTTTTGGAAGGCATAGCGCGTCAACCTGAGCTGCTTGGGATGTTACGTACCCAATTTTTCATCATCATGGGTTTGGTGGACGCGATTCCCATCATCGGCGTTGCGATCTCTCTTTATATATTGTTCGCAGTGGTCGGCGGATAGCGCAAAATGCTTTTGTAAGGTCTAAAGGGCTCCCCATGAGTATCTGGTGTCAATGGACGCGTAAGGCGCCTATGGCTAGTCGACTTGTTAAGATTAAGCTACTACCCATGAATTACCTGCGACTAATCGACTCGTAACAATAACCTAAGTACTCATGACTCAGCCATGACTAATCGATTCGTAAGACTAAGGATTCACCCATGAATATGAATCTGACGTTGTTTGGGCAGACCATTACGTTCGT
>JAOTYS010000309.1 GCA_029861795.1 Gammaproteobacteria bacterium
CAGGTTCATTCACTGCACTATCGCTTCAACATTAGAGTAATCAAGAGATTTACTAAATGTTGCTGGCACGCGAAAACCTGATTGAATTGAAGATCACCTGGTACCTGTTAAGCATCCATGGGCGGCAACCCAATCTTCAATTAAGTCATGTTTTCGAGTGGTGCGCTCACACCAGGTTTTGTACGCTTCTTACGCTAGCCAGCGGGTAACGTCGTGCGGAAACCATCGTCAATACGCAACATGATCTCATCTGCCCAACAATTGACCGAAAATCAAACCCTCAGGCGCCCGTTCGCCTGGTTCATTTGGGCTCTGGCCGTCACCTACGTCGTCTATAAGTTTCAAACTCAAAGCAGTTACGCGGTACTGAATTCCTATGTCGCCGAATCGCTGTCACTGACGCTATTGCAGATCGGCGAATTGGGGTCTGTCTACTCGATCACCTACGCCGTAATGACCATCCTGGTCGGGGGATTGCTCGATCGGTACGGCGCCCGCATGGTGCTAAGTGCCGGGGTCGCAACGGTCGCGATAGGTGCGTTGGTATTCGGCCTTGCGAGCAACACATTCGTGCTCGTCATCGGACAAGCGTTAATGGGTATCGGCGGTGCCTTCGGGTTTCCGGGTCTCGCCTACCTGACGAGATATTGGTTCGACATCAAACATTTTGGCGTGGTTTTTGGCATTGCCCAGACCGTGGCTGCCACAGCGAATACCTTGGGTCAGGCCGCGGTGGGCTACCTCATATTGGTATTGGTGTGGCAGGACATCATGCTGTTGGAGGCGGTCATTGGTCTTTTGTTGCTGGTCACGTTCGTCTTATTTGTCCGTGAGCCCAACAACGGCGCCGGAAATTCTTCAAATGCGAGGATGCGCTCATCTTTCTGGGGCGGTCTGTTTCGGGATTTGAAGGTTCTGTCCACCCAACCCCTGGTCTGGCAGGTCACACTGATCAGTGGGCTCTCCTTCGGAACCATGCTGGGCGTCGGGATCATCTGGGGGATCAAACTTCTCGTCTTCAAGGGTTTCGATCCGACTACGGCAACTAACATCAATTCTACATTGTGGTTCGGCTACGGAATTGGCGCGCTCTTGATCCACGTGATTTCGGATCAATTGCGCAGCTTCAAAGTTACTTCCATCATTTTTTTATTGTGCGACGTCATCGCGTTACTGTTGCTTACCTTGATGAGCGAAATCCCAACCACCATTGCCTACGCCTTATTCCTGTCTATCGGTTTTTTCGCGGGCGTCAGCGCCATGTGTTATACGATGACGACCCGGTTTTGTGACAAGGCGATCGCCGGTACCGCATTCGGATTCCTGACCTGTATGTCATTCGTAATAGCAGCGGTATTGATGCCGATCCCGGGAATGCTCATAGAAAACTCAAATGTCTCGCTCAGCGTGGCGGCTCTGGTATTTTCGGCAGCGCTGCTGTTGGCCCTATTCCTGGCAGCGATCAAGAAGGAAACCTACGATATGAGACCTACGATATGAGAAGGAAACCTACAATATTGCACCCGCGACGAGACGAGAAATGCCGTTGCTGAGACAATGCAGGAGCCGGGTTGACCGAAGGCCACAGCGTGAATCCCGAATTAAACCGTTCCACCATATCGTATGCGCGTATCTGTTGTTTATTCCGTGCTTCGCGTTCGGACAGCAAGATATTCTGCAGCCTAATATCATTGTCGTGATGAGTGACGATCATGCTCAATGGGCGATGGGTGCCTATGGGCTGGAAGAAATCAATACGCCGAATCTCGACTGGTTGGCGAGTCAAGGCGTACTCTTTACAAATGCCACATCGCCGGCACCGGTGTGCTCGCCGGCGCGAGCGAGCTTCTACACGGGCAAGATGCCCTCGCAGCACGGCGTGCACGACATGCTGGCCTCGGAACCGAAATTCGATGCTGACTGGTTGTCGGGGGAAACATTGCTATCCGAAAGACTGAAAGAATTAGGCTACCGGGTAGCGTTGTTCGGCAAATGGCACGCCTCGACCTTTCAAAATTCGGGACAACCCGGCTTCGACCGATGGCTGAGCTATGACGATATCGGCGCCGGCTGGCAACAGACGTATAATCATAGCGGCACTGTCCGATTCTCCAGCGACGGTGAGCCGCTCCTGTACACGGGCGTGCAGGCACGATTCCTGACCGAAGAAGCGATCCGATTTATAGATGAGGAACCCGATAGTCCTTTCTTTATCAGTTTGAATCTAGTGGAGCCGCATGCACCCTTCTCGGGCCTGCCGATGAGGCTCGTCGCTCAATATCGTGCGAAATCAAATAAAGTCGTACGCGCGGGCGGTTCATCGGACCTGCCGGATCGCGGTGCCTACATGAGAGTTCCCGACGATCACACCGAACAACTCGCGCAATACCTAGCCGCGATATCGCTCATCGACGAGCAAATAGGACGGATATTGGATGCGCTGCAGGGTCGAGACCTTCTCCGCGATACGCTCCTGGTGTACACCTCGGATCATGGCCTTCTCATGGGTCAGTATGGTCTGTACGGCAAGACAAACGCGACCAGCCCATCTAACTTCTACGAACAAACAATTCGAATACCACTCATCGTCTACGGACCCGCTGGCATGATTCGCCCGAACCAGTCACGCGCTGAATTTGTCGATCTAATAGATCTGCATACGACGGTCATGGACTATGCCACGGGCGGCAGGACGCCGACGTCCGAATATGGGCCTGGTCGATCAATGCGGATCCTATTCGAAGGTGAGCGCAACGTTGCCTGGCGCACTGCGCAATTTGCTGAACATCGAAACGCCAGAATGATTTCGGATGGCCACTGGAAGCTGGTTCGTTATTTTCAGCGCAACCGCGAGCAAGCACCGAAGGACTTCTGGTATGACCTTGCGCATCCACTTGGAGAACGCCATGTTTCTGATCCGCCGCGTCCTGCGGTGCAAAATAGGTTGATCACAGAGATGGAAGTATTTTTCGCGAAATACGAGACGCCGGAACATACGGCTCGCCGCTTCTGGGATCAGCCTCCTCCCAATCCCGGATCAATTCGCACCCTGGATAACAATCCGCCGCACCGTTAATCCACTAAGATATAGGCCATGACAAGCGACAAGGAAACCTACAATATGGTGGCCGGGGCGTGAGAGGCTTCGACGATGACCGGTGATCCAGTATTGCTCAACGACTGGCATCCCGTCGCAACAGTCGCAGAGCTGAAAGAATCGCCCGTAAAAGGGACTCGGTTGCTGGACGAAGATATTGTCGTTTGGCGCGCCACGAACCGGGCTCACGCGTGGCGGGACTCGTGTGTACATCGGGGGACCAAATTGTCTCTGGGCAAGATCATCGACGGCAACTGTATTCAGTGTGCTTACCACGGCTGGGTATACGACGGCGAAGGTCAATGTATACGTATTCCCGCCATGCCGGATCACACTCCTGCGAAACGAGCGCGTATCAAGACGTTCAAGGTGCGGGAGGAATATGGATTGGTATGGGTGTGCATGGGTGAACCCGCCAACGAAATCGCCCCTTTTCCGGAATGGCACAAGCGGGAGTTCAGAAAATTGCTGTGCGGGCCACACACCGTGCAAACCAGTGGCCCCCGCATTATCGAGAACTTTCTCGACGTCGCGCATTTCCCCTACGTGCACGAGAATGTCCTCGGCGTCCAGGAACAGGCGGAGATCATCGACTACGAAGTAACCGTGGGCGCCGAAGGTGTGGTGGCAAGCAACGTCAAAGTCTATCAACCGGATCCTTATGGGACAGGCGTCGGGGACTTCGTTACGTACACCTATACGGCACCGCGACCGTTGACGGCGTATCTATTGAAGGAATCCGAAGGTCCGCAGTTTTCGATCCTGCTGGTGGTCACTCCACATAGTCCCATCGAAAGCACTGCATGGATGTGGATGACGATGAACTACGGCCATGACATCCCCGACCAGGAGCTGATTGACTGGCAGAACGGCATCTTCGCTCAAGACCAGCCAGTCGTAGAGTCACAACGGCCGAAGTGCCTGCCGCTGGATCCGAAAGCGGAGATGAGCATGCGCCCGGACAAGACAGCCGTCAGCTATCGCCATTGGTTGCGCGAGCTCGGGATGACGTTTGGCGTCGAAGCATAGAATGCTCGAACCGAATTGCTGAGTAGACGTCTCCTGATTCGTCATCTGAAACAATCGATTAGCATCCAGGATCGGGTATCGGGAGGCAGTGGCCGCCGGTTCAAAGCCGGCCACCCCGACCAATATTTCCTTTTCCGGATCAATTCCTTACATGGGCAAGGCCACATCTGCTTCGGGGGATGACGGGGAAGATCCGGATTTAGGATGATCACGGCCATCGCAACAGGTTTCGATTCTGGGGTGTTATCGACCAGCAGAGGCCGATTGCAAGATCGTATACAGGCTGGGGCGATGCTCACGCATTTCTTGAACGGTCAGGCCTTCCAGCGAGTGCGGAAACTTGATCCATTGACTGGTCTCGTGAATGAAATAGTCTGGAATGCGACCGGATTGGTTTCGTTCGGGCTTGTAATATGGGACCGCAATCCGGATGTCCCCCGGCGTGTTGCGGCGGGCCTTTTCTCGAAGGTGTTCGATCAGCGCATTAATCGTCTGCCCGGTGTCGAACACATCGTCAACGATGAGCAGTCTATCTTCGAAGGTTACATTTTTGACCAAGTAATTTGTGCCGTAGAGCTGTACTTCACGCGCCTTGCTGTCGATACCTGAATACGACGCTGTCCGCACAGCGATGTGATCAGTCCTTATACGGTTGTAAGCAAGAAACTCTTGTACTGCGATGCCAACTGGGGCCCCACCACGCCATAATGCGATTATGAAGCTTGGTCGAAAACCGCTTTCCAGAATCATCGCTCCCAGTCGGAACGAATCGTCCAGTAACGATTGCGGGGAAATGTAAAGCTTATCGCTCATTGAATGTCTCTGTGCTCAACCTAGCCATAAGATTCAAGTCTTAATGACTACACATTGGTGATAACATCGCCTGGATGGCAGGAAAACATTTTATCGAAGAGTCGGACCTGATCGAAGACTCGTTTCGCCTGGCCGTCAAGATCTATGTGAGGGGATTCCGACCGACCTTCCTGGTCGGTCTTTGGCGCGGTGGCAGCGCAGTCGGGATCTACGTTCAGGAGTGCCTGCAGTGTCTGAACGTCGAAACCAACCACATCGCCGTCAGAACATCGTATTCTGGTTTGCCGAGCTATGATGCGATGGTCGAGAACCCGTCGGAGAACATTCGCGTGCATGGAACTCAGTATTTGCTCGAGTCGCTTAATACGGAAGATCGATTGCTGATAGTCGACGATGTATGCGGTTCCGGATTTACCTTGAAGGCAGTACAAGACCGGCTGCGGCAGCGCCTTCGAAGGAATATGCCGGGAGAAGTAAAGACAGCGACTATCTGGAACAAGCCAAATCGTAACAAGACCGGCTGTACACCTGACTTTTTTCTCTACGAGTCGGACAGCTGGCTCGTACTCCCCTACGAACTCAGCGGGCTGACCATGGATGAAATTCGGTCTCACAAGCCGTTAGTTGCCTCGTTGCTGGAACCTGCCTCGGATCGGCGGTGCCGCCACTGAAGGAGCAGTGGCCGCAAAGAAGTGGTTTCCCAGGGATCATGAAAAGCTATTGCCGGAATTTTGCCGGGCTGAGTTGAGCTCAGTTGTGATTCGATAAGAAGATTTGTCCGCGGGCGCCTCCAGTCGTTTACTAACAAACAACTACTTACGCGCCTTCAAACGAAGAAAATGGCGCGCCC
>JAOTYS010000310.1 GCA_029861795.1 Gammaproteobacteria bacterium
CACCGAAGCGTAGGCACATTGCCCAGCTCCTTTGCAATGGTGATCTGCTCCGGCACGGCGTTTTTGGCGATGTAGAGGACGTTGTTCAAGCCCTTGTTGATGTCGAAGTCAGCAATTTTGGCGCGATCCAAACGCGTGAATTCCTGCAAGTTGGTCACCAATTCAGCCATCTGCTCTAGGCCGGCCAGGGACTGCTCAAGCATTTGTTTCAGCTGTTCGGCGGTCAGTTCGTCATCGACTCTACCCATCTGTTCCCGGATATCATTGTTCAAGCAAATCTTCAGATTGATCTGGTCGGTGGGAATAACGCGGAGCTGCCTGATGAGCTTGCTGCCCCACATCAGTGGTAGGCGTAGTTCCTCAATGAAGTCCTTAACCATGGAAACGTTGCTGCGGGTGAACGCTACTGGGGTATTAAGTTCATGGGCTACGCCCGCGACCATTTGACCGAGCGAGACCATTTTCTCATTTTGGGCCAGGTGAGACTGCACGCGGGCGTTCTCCCGGGCCTGCTGCTGGATGATCATGTCCGCGCGCTTGACGATCAGAAACAGGGTTAGGTATAGCAGCGTGAGGACGCCCACCACGGTTCCCACTATGATCCAGGTCGTTCGGTCGATTTCGTGCAGAAACGGCGTGACATCGCTGTAAATTTCGAACACGCCTTCGATCTGTCGAGATTGCGGCCCGACAATTGGAATGTAGCTGGACAGCACATCACGGTTCTCGATGGTTTCTTCGAAAGCGCTGAAGGTGTCGCGGTGAGTCAGTTCACTTGCGTTGATGCCCTTGCGGGCACTAACAAAGCCACCGTTCTTGCTCTTATCGTCACCGATCTGACTGGCTTGGGTGGAGAACACGGTAAGCCCGTGCAAATCGTAGACTTTCACCTTGACCACAGATAAGCCACGCATCAGTTCGAGCACCTGCTTCTGCAACACTGCTTGTTGCGGCGAGGTCTGTATTTGCTGGCGATTCAGCTTCTGCGCCTCGTCGACAAAAGGCTTGAATTTGGCCCACAGAGAATTGGCGAACGTCTTTGTCAGGTTGACGTTGTTGCTTTCCTCCAGCGTGATGATGTTCTCGATAGCAATATGACGGTGTGCCACGCTGAGAACAGCTGTTACGACGATGAACGCGGCCAGGCTGGCCAGGGTGAAGTAGCGGACTAAGTGGAATGTCATGTATGCCTCCAGACATCGCCCATATTCGGCACTAACCATCCTGGATTAACAGCCGCGAGCCAGTGCGGTGACAGATGGCTAATCCCGACGAATAGCGCGGCGTTCGGCTCTCTTGGGCACTTGCTGATAATAACGGCTGCAAAACGTATGCCATCTGTGTGGAATCAGATGATTGTTCCATGCAGAGTTCTTGATATAGATCAACAATACGCGCGTGCTTTGAAAGACTTTTGAAAGACTATCTGTTAAGGGACCGCTTAGCGATTGCTTATGGTATGGCTTAAACCAGTGCTAAGTGGCGAGTAGTAAGTGGAAAGCGTTGAGAGGGCTGTCCAAGACCCCAAAGTCGCGTCAAGAGTCAGCCCTCTGACTAAACGTGATGCGGGAAGTGCTTGAACAATGAGGAGAAAATTGGTCGGGGCGAGAGGATTTGAACCTCCGACCACCTGAACCCCATTCGCGAGCATGATTTAAAGGGCATTGTTTTTATTAACTTTCTCGGGACGCCCGTTGCTCATTTTGCAGGACAATGCAGTACTTTGCACTACTCACTCCCGCAAAAGTCCCGCACGCTCTCAGGTCGCAGAGGTCCGCTTGCGGGCCACTTCCTGTCATTCGTCCAAACCACTGGATGTGTCGCGCGGTCCAGAATCGAATGGCGGCTCTCGCCTGCGGACTCAATCGGTCGCTGCTTCATCTACAACATCCTCCTTTCTATAGTTAGAGATTAGGTGTTGCATCGACCGATTGAGTCCGCAGGCGAGAGCGGTCATTCACGAACTGCTGAACTCCGGCGCACGATTACGCCGCCAAATGCCCGATATGGCGGATAGACTGCAACCTTGCAGTCTATCTCCGGAGCTGCCCTGCCCCCAGAACGCCGCATTGACCGGATTACAAAGGAGTTTTTCTAACGGAAACGGGCTCCGGCCGGAGATATACTGCAATTGAGACGTTCATCTATCGTTAGGGCGCTTAGTCATTTCATAACTAACCTGAAGGTAACCGGTATCGAGACCCTCTACTGCGGCAGATGATGAAAAAGTCAATTCTATTACTGAGGCTAAGTTATTGGATCGCGGCAATAGCAGATTTCATCATTGCAATCCTTGCGTGGATCCCGGAAAGAATGGGCGTAGCCGAAATAGCCTATCCGATGGGGCTCGTGTCTGTTATTGCATTCTCCTGGACTGTAATGTTGCTAATAGCAGATAGAAAACCAATTGAACGAAAGTGGATACTGGTTCCAACAATTCTCGTTGTTACATTGATCACTATCGTAAGAATCAAGTTTTCTCTGGACGAAACTATTGAATTTAATTTGGCCCTGCTTCTTTTTGCAATTGCCTTGATTATCCTGATGACTTACAGCTATTTTTACGCGAGCAAACATGCAACAAACAGACAACAATGAACCAAACGCGCCTAACAAGCGCATGCAGTCGGACCATCCAACTCGCTACGCGAGTTGTCTGGCCGCTGAGCTCAACCGTTAGCCATCAAGGAGGCCTATGCGGGAAATTACACGCCAGGAACTAGACGCAATGCGCGGCCGGTGCGAGGCAGCCACCGCCGGGCCGTGGCAATCGTTTGTCGAAGGCCGGGATCACACATCGGGCTCCGATTTCATTCGAACTGGTGGCAGCGACATCGAGTTGGTCGGCGCCACGGAAAAAGACCAGGACTTCATCGCACATGCCAGGGAGGACCTTCCACGGCTAATCGACGAAGTGATGCGGTTACGTGGGTGGAAGCCTTGATGGCTAACAACGCGTTCGAGAGCGGACGTTAGACTCGCTGGGCGAAAGCTGCCGTTCAAATCATGACCTACGACCGGCAGTTCATGGGCGTTTTCTGCCTGCTGCGTTTTCGTTTTTCGAGCGGTTTGACTGACGGATTCATGCGCAAAAGCAGTCTTTCAGATTCTTGACTCCGGAAAAACTGGTCGAGTGTCGGCTATACGCTAAAGAGGAGCCGGCCAGCTGGTAAGATAGCGACAGGCAGAGGACGACCCTCTGGAGTCATTGACGCACAAATGTTGGCAGCACCTCGTCCACCAGTAGCGCGGCGCTCTCCACCATCCGCCGGGCCCCGCAACTGGGACAACAGCCTCGCCGCTTGCAACTGAAGGCCATGAGCCGCTCAGCATGGTAATCCTGGCACCGAACCCGCAGGAAGCCGTACTCTAGACGACCGCACTTGAGATAATCGTCGAACTCGCGTTGCACAGATCTTGGTGTACTTGTCCTGGCTGCGTTTCGGGTACCGGCGTGGCATGACAATCGCGACTTTGGTGAAAAGGGTCTGCGATCATAAGCCAGGCTGCTCGGAGCAGCGAGCCATGCACCAAGGTTTACCTACAGCGGACATAGGTCCCTAGTTTCGATATCGGCTGCGTAACGTGCTCACCGTCAGCGTAGCTGGCAGACTTTGCTCTAAGGTCGTGATCGGTAAACTCTCAAGGGTCGCTTCTGACCTAGATGGAATCGCCGCCCGAGGCAATTTCTCTCGCTCGAGGCGGCTGCTTACCGGATAGTTCTTCGACTTTCGCTTCAGCGGAGGCAAGCAATTGTTGGTCCAGCTCGAAAATCAGGTCATCCTCACTCTCATAGGAGTACGGCTCCAGCACCCAAGGGAAACGCCGGATATGCTCGAATAGAGCGTAGCAAGAATCACCGCGTGCAACGACCGGGGCTACCGGTACGGAGGGCAAGCCGGGCACGATCGACTCCAACTCCGCGGCGACGCTCTTGGCCAGGGTGAGGTCAGCAATAATGAACCGCGCCATGTGAGCCAAGGTTGAGACTGTCTCAGTGAGATCCCTACTGATCGGCTTCTCAAAGTCGAACAAGACCGGCAAGTAGCCACGTTCTCTGAGCCTGTCGCGAATGGCATCGAGCACAACCTTGCGCTGGTCCGTGAAGCGGCCGAGAATCAACACCGTCTTCGAAGTCACGGTGTCGATGGCGTGACGGATTTCTTCGTTGTTGAGCAGCAAGTAGATGAACTGGGCAACTTTCAAGTTGTCGACAGTGATGGTCGGCTCATCACCCCGGGTGATGATCAACTCTGACTGATCCCTGGGCTTCCCCTGCAGGTCCCAGGCCGATATCCCGTAGATGCGTGAACCGTGAAAACTCGCCTGGTCGACGGTTGTTCGAACTAAGCGCGCCCCCCAGAGGACGGCGCCCGTGAGATTCGCGCCGAAGAGATTCGCGCCTAACAAATTGACCTCCGTGAGATTGGCATTTGTGAGATTGGCGCCCGTCAGGTCGGACTGTCGGAGGTCCGCGCCCGAAAGGTCAACCTCCTCGAGGTTGGCGTCAGTGAGAACGGCGTACTGCAGGTCCGCGTCCAAGAGTTCCGCGCCCCTGAGGTTGGCGCCCGTTAGGTCGGCGTGACTCAGCGTGGTCTCCATCAGATTTGCTTGGGCGAAATCACCGTGCGCGAGCTTCACACTCGGGAGTTTAGCGCCTTGGAAATTAGCATTTTCGAGCACCGCGCCCACGAGTCTGGTTGCAACAAGGTAAGCGTCCGTGAGGGAAGCGTGGGCGAGATTGGCGTTGGTGAGATTGGCGTCATTGAGGTCGGCCCGATCCAGGATGGTGCCCCCGAGGTCGGCGCCTTCCAAGTCGGCGCCCGCGAGATCCGCTTCGCGGAGACTTGGGGTCTTTTCTCGCCCACGGCCACGGCGCCGGTTCCACTCACGAACGCCACGTTTCCCGCCCCGTAGCAACTCGAGCGCTTCCTTTCGGTTCATGGAGGGGAGTTTACTCGCCTGTCGGTGTCGAATTATCGATTATGCGGCGAGCGGGAGCTGGACCAACCCACGGCAATGCAACTGCCATCGGAAATCGTCGATCTTTGCTCGGCCTGTGGGTGGCGAATTCCTAATTTTCGCTCAGAAACGGCGACCGGTGGACTCTTGTCACTGATCGCCATTGGCTGTCCGTCCTAAAACGTAAATAGGCATTGAAATTAAACCGCCATCAGTGTCGAACACTGACCAGCCAAGGCTTCCTCTACACTATTCATTTGGAAGACATTACTCTTCGAATACATGGATCAAATTTCAACGCCGATTGCTCCCTAAGGTGAGTCATATTTGCATGTCGGTTTGCACCACTTAACCAATTCAAACATGCAGCCCGACATATTGCTGCACCACTAGCACGGATAAGAAGGATAAACCACCTGTCTCCCGGTGAGAAGGTCCTTGCGGGCGCGTGCGGTCTATGCCTCCAGGGGCGAAATGTGTTGGGTGGGACGTAGTTTTCGCTGACATCCGTCTCACGGCCACCTTTTGGTGAGCCAAAGGGCCACTACTCCGCCGCCGAGCTCAGCAACCTAATTGATGCCGCCAATCAGGTGTGCGGGACGAAGTCCCGCAAAAGTCCCGCACTGGTGATGCTGAAGCAGAATGCACTTCAGCGTGATGCGGGAAGTGCTTGAACAATGAGGATGTCCTTCCTGAGACATAGGTTACACAATATACCGGAGACATAGGTTACACAATGAGGTGATTTGGAGGGGTCCAAATGCCTTGGCAAGAGCGTAACCTAGTGGATGAAAGATTAAAGTTTGTAGCA
>JAOTYS010000311.1 GCA_029861795.1 Gammaproteobacteria bacterium
ATGGTAAGTCGTCATTTCTACAACGTCATCGAATTTGAGCCCAGCTTGAGCCAGGTTTCTTTCGAGGAATTGAAATGTATCTCGAAACTGTGTCTCTGGGTCAATCGAAACTGAAAGGTCTGGTTTAGTTCCCGTTACCCCGGAAAAAAATACATAATCGCCGTCATCAATACCCGGTGACAGATGCCAATCGTCGGGAAAATGCTGAAACTCTGGGGTAACGATAACTCTCTTGGGACTCATGATTATCTCCGGTTCAATACTATCCTCATACATCGATATCGATGGTTCGCTTCTCTCAGATATGACCGCCTAACTTAAATTATGTTGCCTAAATGCGGTCATGAATTACGACCTATTTGCGATATAACATTCTTGGCTGTATGTTCATCAAGCACTTAGCTTTCAATATAGTCGCAGGATTGCGGCATAACATGCGCAAGGAGGCGTTCCCATGCAAAAGCCCCGGTTAATTTCACCTCTCTGTTTTGTGCGCGACTGTAAGTTCTTTCGCTGTCTCCAACGCTGCGGTGACAATTTCTGAATAGCCGGTGCAGCGGCACATGTTGCCGCTCAAGGCCTCTCCGATTTGTTCTTTGGTTGGATTGGTGTTGTGCTCGAGAAATTCGCAGAGGCTCATTAAGATACCGGGGGTGCAGAAGCCGCACTGTAGAGCGAAGTTTCGATGGAATGCTTGTTGTAGCGGTGAGAGTTCGCCATCCGGTCCTGCGAGGCCTTCTACGGTTTCAATGGAACGACCTTGTACTTGCACGGCGAGGGTTAAGCATGATCGCACGGCCTTGCCATCGATGCGAACGGTGCAGGCGCCGCATACACCGTGCTCACAACCCACATGGGTGCCGGTCGCGCCGATTTCGTGCCGCAGGAAATCGGACAGCAGCATACGTGGCTCTGCATAACCGGAGACTTCCTCACCATTTAAAGTGAAAGTGATGTGATGGCGTTGATCTTTGCTCAAGCGCGGCATGCGATGGCGTCCTGTAGGGTTTGTTTGCCGAGGCGGCGCACCAATTCGCGGCGATAACGCGCGGTAGCGTGGATGTCATCTGATCCGCCAAGCTCCCAGGCGAATGTATTGAGGGCGTCGTCTAGGCTGTTACCGTTGGGGTTATCGAGCTCCAATACTTGCGGCCTGTCGGCCACACCACCGATGCCTAACCTTATCTTGTCACCGAGCGTGACTGCAGCAGCCGCCACGATGGCAAAGTCACCATGACGTCGGGCGAACTCGTCAAAGGCGTAACCGGTGTGTGCTTGGTTTGTTGGATAACGCGCTGCGATCATCATCTCGTCTGCGCGCTTGGCCGTGGACAACATGCCTATTTGAAATTCCGATGCGGAAAGCGTGCGTTTACCTTTTATACTGGCCAACACTACTTCGCCGCCTAACGTCGCCAGACAAAGCGGTAGTTCGGAACTCGGGTCGGCGTGACATAGTGATCCGCACACGGTCCCGCGGTTGCGTGTTTGGAAGTGACCGACGTGGCTGATTGCGGCTTGGAGTAGGGGGGCTTGCTTGGGGAGTTCCGGCCAGTTGGCGAGCTGAGCTTGGGTGACCGCAGCGCCAACTTCGATCATGCCGCGTTCGATCTTGATGTAATCGAGCTCGCCGAGCGCGCTGATGTCGATCAGTACCTCAGGTTTGGCCAGGCGCATGTTTAACATCGGCATCAACGATTGTCCGCCCGCAATCACGCGGGCGTCATCGCCCAATTGCGCTAAGCACTCGAGTGCTTCGTCAATCGAATCGGCCCGCAAGTAATCAAACGCAGCCGGTTTCATCGCCCGAATCCCAAAGCGGCCAGCAATGCTCGCCACCAACTGCGCTTCACTGGCACTTCTTCGCCCGCTGCCTTGGCGGTCAGCGCCTTGAAGAACTGTGCCATCAGCGCGCGGGCGGCACCGTCTAGCATGCGCCCGCCCACTGCAGCGACTTTGCCTGCGAGCTGAATTTGGTATTGATAGCCGATTCGCGTGGAGTCTCCCTCAGGTTTGAGTTTGACCAGACCTTGGCCTGATGATGATCCAAGTGGGCCTACTAATTGACCGTTCAGTGTGAGGGAGTTCGGTTGGTCCAGGTCGGTAAGTTTTACTGAGGTTTCGAATTCACCACGAACTGGTCCGACACCTAAGGCCAACGTGCCGCGATAATCCTGGGGTGCGATCTCATTGAGTTCCCGACAACCCGGGATCACCGCCGCCAGGGCCTTAGGATCGATCAGTAACTGCCACACGTCTTCGGGTGAGCCGGACACCAAGTGACTGCCTTCTCCAGTGAGCGCGTGACCTTTGCCTTTAGCGGGCGCAGCCGCAGCTTTGATGCCACTCGGCGGTGGCGGTTCGGGCCCATAGATCCATTCGGCAACCCGTTTCGGGCTCAACGGCAATACGATGTCCTCGCGTCCCAGGGCATCGGCCACCGCATTGGCGATGCACACCGGCGTGGTGTATTGGTTGCCTTCGGCGATCCCCTTAGCGCCTAAGCGCGTGAACGGCGAGGGGTTGGGTGTGGGGTGAATGAGGGTGAGCTCCGGCATCTCCGGTGCGGTGGCCACCAGATAGTCCGCGAAGGTGCCCGACAAGAATGTGCCGTCGGGATCGTAAACAAACTCCTCGTACAAGGTGGCGCCGATTGCGGCGGCGAACGATCCGCGAATCTGACCCTCGGCGATACCGGGGTTGAGAATCGTACCGCAATCATGAGCGGTGACATATTTGTCGACCCGGACTTGTCCGGTGTCACGATCGATTTCAATACCGCAGTAATCGAACCCAAAGCCGTAAGCAAGTGAGGTGTTGATCTCGTCTTGTGCATTAGTGGGCGTGAGCTCCGGTGCGTTCCAGGAACTGCTTTCGCGAACGTGGGGTTCCATGTCATCGGGCAGACTGCTCGGTGACCAATGCGCTAGGCCACCCACGCGACGAAAATCCAGCCAGTTTTCCGGGTTGCCTATGGCTTGAATGCGTCCATCCACGAACTCCAGTTTTTCCGGCGGCAGGTTCAGCGTCTGACTGGCGATGCGCGCTAGTTTGTCGCGGACCTTGCAGGCTGCGTCGTGGGCCGCGCTGGTGGAGGCGGGCGCAAATCGGCAGGAGTAATTGCCCGCTGCGATGGACCAACCGTCCTTCTGGGTGTCGGTCTCGAGGTTAACGGTGATGTTGTCGATGTTGAGTCCTAGCTCATCGGCGACGATTTGAGCCAGCACGGTCTGGTGTCCTTGTCCTTGCGGAACGGAATCGCCGATCACACTGACTGAACCCAGCGCATCTACCATTATCGTGACCGATGCCACTGCACCGTCTTTGGGACCTGCCTTCTCGCGTTCTTCGCCGGTCTTGAGCGTGGAGATGTAGCCCATATTGGATTGGCTGGGCTCCACCGCAGAGGCGTAGCCGATGCCATAGAGTCTGCCTTCGGATCGGGCTTTTGCGCAGCGCTCTTTGAGTTCTTGCAGACCGCCTTGATCGACGGTTTCTTGTATCGTCTTCTGGTAATTGCCCGAATCGAGCAGTGCCCCTGCGGGTGCTTTGTATGGAAACGCGTCCGGACGCACCAGGTTGCGCTGCATCAGCTCCAGAGGATCTAGCCCCAATTCCACAGCGATCTTATGCATCATGCGTTCGATGGCGAAATACAGTTGCGGCCCACCAAAGCCGCGCACCGCGCCGGTGGGACATTTGTTGGTCACCATAATATGGTTAATGACTTCCACATTGCGGATGCCATAGCCATTGGTGGACAGCCCGTGCATGCGATAGATGGGCGCGGGCATGGGTGCGCGCAGATAGGCGCCGTGGTCATCCCAGTGATGCAGTTTTAGGCCTGTGACAATGCCATTATCATCGAAGGCCGTCTGCACGTTGGTGACCCGGTTTGGTGCGGAGTTTGCGGCAGAGAGGTGTTCCAGCCGGTCTTCGATCCATTTGATCGGACGCTTGGCCACGCGCGACGCCACACACATCAACACGATGTAGGGGAATATGGTGAGTTTGGAGCCGAAGCTGCCACCGGAATTGGGCGGGCTGCGATGGCGTAGCCGACTGCCAGGCACGCCAAGCGCAATCGCCATGACGGTGTGAACCGAGAACGGGCCTTGGAAGTTTGAGATCACGTCATAGGCGCCGCTGTCAGGAAAGTGCTCGGCGACGATGGCGTAGGTCTCCATCGGCGTGATGGAGTTGCGCGGATAGCGGACAGTCATTTCTGAGTGTCGCGGCGCTTGTTCGAACGCCTGGTCTATCTCGCCATGGCGAAACACGCGTCTCGAGACCACATTCGAACCTGCCTTAGGATGAAGCACTGGGGCGTCTTCGGCTGCGGCCTCTACCGGATCCACCACGGCGGGCAACGGTTCGTATTCGACGCGGATATAGTCGAGTGCGTCTTCAGCCTTGTAGCGATCCTCGGCGCAGACCACTGCGACCGGTTCGCCCACGTAACGCACACGATCCAGGGCAATGCCGCGGTAGTCCAGGTCGTTTTTGAATCCCACGATAAGCGGCTTCACAAATTGCTTGACATCGTCACCAGTAATCACCGCGCTGACCCCTGGCTGTTTCAGCGCTTCAGCAACATCGATGGACACGATGTTGGCGTGGGCGTGAGGGGAGCGCACTATTGCAGCGTGATGGGTCTTTTTGGAGACGGGTAGGTCGTCGATAAACTTGCCTTCACCCTTGAGCAACGGCGGGTTCTCCAGTCGCAGTACGGACTGGCCTACATATTTCTCGCGCTCATTCACTGCGCCTGGTGCGGTCGACATGGATTCCTGACTCGATGTAGAGGTGTTCTTGTTATGGCTTAGTAGCTGTGTGATCGGCAACCGACCCGGTATTATACGTGCTCAAACAAATTCATTAATCTCAAAACCAAACTTGATATGAGCTGGCTTGTCGGTGTCGACGTTGGCGGCACCTTTACCGATTTCTTTGCATATAACTCGGAGGGGGGTGCGCGTCTGTACAAACGCCCATCAACCCCTGATAACCCGGCCGAGGCCATTGTCTTGGGGTTGCGCGAGCTCTGCGATGAATTCGGCATAGATCCGGCGGACACGAACCGCTTGTGTCACGGTACCACCGTGGCCACCAATGCGTTGATCCAACGGCGTGGCGGCAAGGTGGCGATGATCACCACCAAAGGGTTTCGCGATCTGCTGGAGATCGGCAGGCAGACCCGGCCCCGTATGTTTGACCTACAAGCCGATCACCCACCACCGCTGGTGCCCAGGCAATACCGCCTGGAATTAAACGAGAGAATTTTGGCCAGTGGCGAGGTTGAGATTGCGCTTACCGATGCCGAAGTGAACGCCATCGTCGATCAGGTAATGGAGGCTGATGCCGAGTCTTGTGCGGTCTGCCTGCTGTTTGCCTTTATCCGGCCTGAGCATGAACAGCGGATCGCACAAGCCTTGCGCCAAAGAAATCCAGAGATTTCAGTATCGTTGTCATCAGAGGTACACCCTGAGTTTCGCGAGTACGAGCGCTTTTCCACCACAGTGCTGAATGCCTATCTGCAGCCGGTGATCGAACGTTACCTGAGGTACTTGGAGACAGAGATCGCCGTGCTGATGCCTCAAGCGCAAGTGGGTATCTATCAATCCAGCGGTGGCTTGATGTCGCTTGAGCGTTCCCGCAGCTTCCCGGTTCGTACAGCACTGTCCGGACCCGCGGCGGGCGTGCTGGGTGCGGTGCAGGCGGGGCGAGAGGCGGGTCGCGGCAATGTGATTACGCTCGATATGGG
>JAOTYS010000312.1 GCA_029861795.1 Gammaproteobacteria bacterium
GACCGGTTACGTCCAACTGGCAACCCAGGGCGAGACATTTGAACTCCTTGGAATAGATCCGTTTTCAGAACAACCGTTTCGCGACCATGGATCCAGCCTCGAACAACCAGCCGATATGGAGGCGTTGATTACCAAACCGGGCGCGACGCTACTAGCCGAAGATACGGCTCACAGACTCGGCCTACGACGTGGAGACCGACTGACTCTGAGCATTGACGGCGTCTCCCAGGCATTGACCGTGGTGGGACTCATTAAACAGGACAATGAACTCACGCGGCGCGCCATGGATTCCATCATCATCACCGACATCTCTACTGCGCAAGAATTGTTGAACCTTATAGGACGTTTGTCGCGTATCGATGTGATAGTGAGCGAAGATGACACGGATGCTCAAATTCAACAAATTCGAGAAATCCTTCCGTCTGAAACCGATATTGTTCCAAGCGATGCTCGCAGCAGCTCACAGCAGCAAATGACCCGTGCGTTTGAACTGAACCTGACCGCATTGAGCCTGTTAGCTTTAGTCGTAGGTATGTTCTTGATCTATAACTCTATGACCATCTCGGTAGTGCAGCGAAATTGCCAGATCGGTTTGCTCCGCGCACTTGGAGTCACACGTCGGCAAGTCGGCTCACTTATCTTTACAGAAGCCGTGGTCTTGGCCTTCATTGCCACTGGGTTGGGTTTGTACTTGGGGTGGCTGCTTGCACACAGTTTGCTTGAGCTGGTCACTCGAACCATCAACGATCTGTATTTCGCACTTGAGGTCCGCAATGTAACGGTCACGGCAAGCTCACTGCTCAAAAGTATGTTGTTAGGGGTCGGTGCTACACTAGTCGCGTGCGCTATCCCCGCTTGGGAATCTATGCGACTCGATATTGTTTCGGTGTTACGTCGATCACAGGTGGAATATCTTGTCCGCGGCCGGTTGCGCTGGTTGTCACTTGCCGGCGTGTTGCTCTTGCTCAGTGGTGCGTTAGTGTTACTAGCCCCCACCCGAGCCCTTGTCCCTGGCTTCGCCGGGCTTTTCCTTTTGATTCTCGGTACAGCACTGCTCGCACCCAGCTTTACTGTGTGGCTGTTCGCCGTGATGGCGAGACCATTTGGCCGAATAGTGGGTATGTTGGGTCACATGGCGCTGCGCGGCGTGGTGGCCTCGCTGAGCCGCACCGGGGTGGCAGTGGCGGCGCTGGCCGTAGCGCTGTCAACCGTTGTTGGAGTGGGCATTATGATCGGCAGCTTCAGGCTTAGTGTGGAGCACTGGTTGGAGAACTATCTGCGTGCAGATATATATCTCAGCATCCCCGAACAACGACCTAACTCCACCCTAAAGCTGGAGGTAATTGACGTCGTTAAGAGCACTGGTGGCGTGGAGACGTTGAGTGTGGGTCGCTGGACATCTCTGCCTGGAGCCTCGGGAGATACTGACCTCTTGGTGTTGTCGGTGAGCGAGTCCGGGTTCATGGGATTTCGATTTAAGGAGGGCGATCCAAAGAGTGCATGGGCACAGTTCCGAAACGGTGACGCCGTGATCGTGTCCGAGCCCTATGCCTATCACCACGACCTCGCGATAGGTGATCACATAACACTACGCACCGATGCTGGCAAGCATGAATTTCCCGTTGCAGGCATTTTCTATCACTATGGGTCGGACCAAGGGATAGTAGTGATGAACCGGGGCACGTATCTGCGTTTGTGGAACGACGATCGAATCACCTCAATCGGCATCTACACATCCCCCCAGACAGATGTCATCGGGTTACAAAATGAGCTCAAGAAAGAACTTTCCCCTGTACAACCATTGATAATAAGGTCCAACCGACAGTTGCGCGAGGCGTCACTCCAAGTGTTCGATCGAACCTTTGTGATCACCGATGTGTTACGCCTGGTGGCGATCTTCGTTGCAGTAGTAGGCATCCTGAGTGCCCTAATGACTATTCAATTGGAGCGTGCGCGGGAGTTTGCAGTGCTGCGCGCACAAGGCCTGACCCCTAGACAGTTATGGGGTCTGATTTGCGCGGAGAGCGGGCTGATCGGTTTTGCTGCAGGGCTGCTGGCGATTCCTCTGGGAGTGATCACCGCATTGGTATTAATTGTCATTATCAACCGCAGGTCTTTCGGTTGGACCATGCAGGTGAACATAGATCCCATGGTCCTGGTCAACGCGCTGTTACTTGCGGTAGGGGTTGCCGTGGTGGCAGGGATCTATCCCGCCCTCAAAATGGCCTACGCCGCACCCGCCCGTGCGCTGCGTGCTGAATGATGTGAACGCCGCTCGCAATGTCGCTTGCTTCGCTGCGGTAACATTCTTTGTGCTCGCTTCCATTGCTAGTGAGTGCGTGGCGCAGCGGCGTAACGCCACCTCGTCTGTGGCGCAGGCGCTGGCCGGTTCAGCTGACATAGGATTTGCTAAGGCGGACGCTCCAAGGGAGTTCATTTTTCCCGATGACCATGGGCCGCATCGGGAGTTCAAACATGAATGGTGGTACTTCACCGGAAACCTGAGCACGGCGGACGGTCGCCGCTTCGGCTACCAACTTACATTCTTTCGTATTGGGCTCGTACCCCACATTCCCGATCGGAAATCATCCTGGGCGACATCAGAGATTTACATGGCCCACTTTGCCCTCAGCGATGTAGCTACCGAACAGTTTCACCACCGAGAAAGAATCAGTCGACCGGTTCTGGGTTTGGCAGGGAGCGCTGTGTCGCCGCTACGAGTCTGGTTGAATGATTGGTCGATTTCACAAATCACACAATCCGCGACACCACGCTGTTTTGGTTGTATATCGGTTCGCCTGAAGGCCAAAGATGAAGACACAACCATTGATTTGGTGCTGCAGAGTAACAAGCCCGCGGTCTTCCATGGCGATCGAGGGCTGAGCCGGAAAAATGCCGAACAGGGTAATGCTTCGTACTATTACTCGCTCACACGAATGCGAACACAGGGAAAAATTAAAACGGCCGGGGAGACCCACGACGTCGAGGGTTTGAGTTGGCTTGATAGAGAGTGGTCGACCTCTGCGCTAGGCGATGATCAAACAGGGTGGGACTGGTTTTCGTTACAACTATCAAACAACACCGAGATCATGTTTTACCAGCTACGCCGAGTCGACGGCTCCGTGGATCCGTTCAGCAGTGGAACACTCATACACCAGGACGGTGTTACCACCTCTCTGTCTGCCAACGATGTCCAAGTGGAAGTTATCGACTATTGGCGCAGCCCGGATACTGGGGTGCGTTATCCGAACCGATGGCGTCTGGTAAGTGAGGGCCAGCGGCTGCAACTTGTAATCGACCCATTGATCTCAGGGCAAGAACTGAACGTGGCGGTACGGTATTGGGAGGGCGCGGTGTCCGTACGTGGCAAATGGGCGGACGGTGACATTACGGGCTCCGGCTATGTGGAGCTCACCGGATACGATTGACGCATTATGTTACTGAGTTTTGCTTGCAACCGGTGGAGATATCGACTGAAGGGCCTGCTACTCGACTGCAGAGCGCGGCGCAATTCCGGCATTTGCTTCCTGGCTGCGTGATAGCCGACTTCCATCAGATCCGCGGCATTGGAGAAGTCGAACGCGCTAAAGGAATTCACGTTGGGTCGGATTATGAAGTCAGCCAGGTTTTCCGAAATCACAGCATTTTTCTGAGCCAAGATATGCGTCATCTGCATGATCAGATGCAGAATATGATTGGGACGCTGATCTGAGGTGCCACCGGTGCTTAGGTTCACGGCAATGGTAAATTGCTCGCCAAGACTACGTACTGTCTGTACCGGTAAATACTCCACCAGGCCACCGTCGACGTAGTATCTACCGCCGATCTCCACCGGCAAAAAAATTTGGGGGATACTGCAACTAGCTCGCACCACCCGCGCCACCGAACCCTGAAGGAATACCTCCTTCTCCCCCGTCCCCAGGTCCGTGACAGGCACGGCACAGGGTAGCTTAAGCTCGCCAAAACCGATATCTCCAACAATCTGCCGCACCAGAGACTCGATGCCTTTGCTAGAGACGAAACCCAGCTTAGTGAGCTTAATACTGGCAAGCTTGCGCCAGCTTAAGTTGGTGGCGGTCAATTCCATTTCGGCCACATCCATGCCAGATGCAAATAGTGTGGCAACAATACTGCCACCACTGGTACCGGCGACGTAGTCCAGCTGGATGTCGTCCTCGATCAGCGCCTTGAGCACACCCACGTGGGTTACCGCCCGCGCGGTTCCCCCGCTTAATGCAAGTCCTATGGACAGAGGTTTCATGTAGCGCTCAAAAACGTAGCAGTCACTGTATAAGGATAGATCAGACGCTCCCGATGGCTAGGTTCGGATGGCGTATGGAGCTCCCTCAATAACCTAGCGCGAGCCCGTCCTTGCGGTGATCCGAAGCGCCGCAATAACCATCCGGTAGTCGATAGATGGCCTGGGCTCCCCCATACAAAGAGACAGGTTCCCCTTCCAGTACTTTATGTCCCCGCTCCCTAAGGCTCTGCTTGACCTGGGAATCCACCCCTGGCTCCAGTGCCAGATCAAAGTCCTTGGTCACATGCCAGCGCGGGGCATCCGAGGCGGACTGCGGATTTTGTCCATATCCGAAGATACGCACCATCATCTGCACGTGTCCCTGGGGCTGCATATGGCCGCCCATCACCCCGAAACTCATCACCGCCTCCCTGTTACGGGTAACGAACCCAGGAATAATGGTGTGAAATGGGCGCTTGCCAGGCCCCACACAGTTAGGGTGACCCGGCTCCAGATTAAATCCGCTACCCCTATTTTGTAGACTGATCCCAGTATCCGGTACAACGATGCCCGATCCGAATCCATGGAAATTAGACTGTATGAACGACACCATCATTCCGCTGCTGTCAGCAGTGGTCAAGTAAACGGTGCCATTTTCCACCGGCACTGGTGGTGGGCTGACAGTTCGATCAAGCCGAATGTTACGTGCTTGTTCGCGTAGGAACCCTTCATCCAAGAGCTCCTCTGAGGGTCGAGTCATGGTGCTGGGTTCGGCGATATGGCGAAAACCCAGAGCAAACGCCACCTTGATGGCTTCAACTTGCAGATGAACACTGTCCGCGGAATCCACTGGATATCGGGTGAGCTCCAAGTGCTCGAGCATGCTAAGGGCCATGAGTGCGACTAAGCCCTGGCCATTTGGTGGAATCTCATGGACGGTAACACCCTGATAGTCCTGTGACAGCGGTTCCACCCATTGGGAGCCGTGCTCAGCCAGATCCTCCATGCGGATTGCGCCCCCGGTGGTTGTTGCATGGGCAGCAATACGTTCAGCGAGCTCACCACGATAAAAGGACTCACCACGGCTCTCGGCAATAGATTCCAATGTGGTGGCCTGTGCTTTTGAGCAGAAGCGCTCACCAGCCCGGGGCGCACGTCCACCCGGAACAAACGCGTCGGTAAAGTTTTCGAACTCTACATAGGTTTGCGCGGCCAGAGCCCAGGCGCGGGCGGTAATCGGTGAAACCAAGAACCCGTTGCGTGCATAGCTGATCGCGGGTTTAAACAAATCTGCAAACGGCAAGCGACCGAACCTATCCGACAAAGTGGCCCATACATCAACAGCCCCCGGTACAGTCACTGTGTCCCAGCCGTAAACAGGCATTTCAGCGTATTTGGAGAAGTAGTCCAGCGTCCAGCCTCGAGGAGAGCGACCTGATCCATTGAGCCCACGCAGTTCACCCTTGTCCCACACCAACGCAAAGGCGTCGCCACCGATGCCGTTGCCCGTGGGCTC
>JAOTYS010000313.1 GCA_029861795.1 Gammaproteobacteria bacterium
TATATCCTGGCAATGAGCCCACGATACGTTCTTCCAGAGAAGTCTGGCCGTTGACCCCGTAAACCGGCTGTAGGTGCTCATCATCAGCATCCGCAGCAACGTTGATGATATACCGCAGGAAGGCTTCCATTGTCTTGGTCGCACCGAGTCGGTTTAGTGCATGCACTACGAAGTAGCCGTCTCGCAACCAACAGTACCGATAGTCCCAGTTACGACCGCTATTTGGCGACTCCGGAATAGAGGTGGTCATCGCTGCCACTACCGCGCCCGTTTCCTCCAGGGTACACAGTTTCAGCGTAATCGCCGCACGTATGACTGCTTGCTGCCACTCAAACGGAATTGATAGGCCTCTAACCCAATTCTGCCAATATTCGCGAGTTTCCCCGAGAAATTCATGACCTAATTTTGTGACGGATTCGGGGATCGTTTCGTCGGGCCCCAGGATTAAAGTGACAACCTCTTCCAAATAAAAAGCCGATTCCTCTATTACCTTGGATACTGCCGCGTCGGTCGTGAGCCGTAACACCATGTCGGGGCAAACATATCTGATGTGATTGCTTCCATATGTCGTGTTGCATGGTGCGCTGCCGTAGTTGTACGCGGGGCGAAGTCTTACTCGAATCCTTGGGCTGCCTTGTAGTGGTGCGATACAACGCATCAACATGATGGGCCTAAACATCCTGTCAAACTGAAAGAATCTGGGGGCGAAGTCGGTAATCTTGATTGCGCTGCCATGCCTATCTTCGAGTATGGTTTCGATAATTGCGGTGTTTGTTATATATCTCTGCTCGGATCGATGGAAATCTATCAATTCTATCTCGTAGAAACCAAACTGCGGCGTCACTTCATTTCCGCTCAGCAAGGAACAGAACAACGGGTCACCATCGACCCGCGGAACGCAGGTCCAAACCATACGTCCTTGTCTGTCTAGTAGCGAAGAAATCTGACAGTTACCTATTATGGCCAAATCCAAATTCATCATTGAAGTACTCTATTAAACTATTTCAGTTGTTCCCGATCAGTGACTCCAGCCAGATTAGTACCTCCGAAACATCGTCTAGATGCCACTGCGCTAGGGTCATGGTCGTGATCCCGACACCTATCGAGTGACCGCCTAGACGGTTCACGACCTCAAAACCGTCCTCGTCCGTAACATCATCCCCGACGAAGACCGGCTGACGTCCCTCAAAAGGCAGCTCCTGCATAAAAGCGCTGATGGCAGTGCCCTTATTAGAGCCTAGCGGTTTAATTTCAAACACCATTTTCCCACTCACTACTTGAAAATCCGGTTCCAATAGAGGTGTGAGTTGCCTGATATGGTCTTCTATGCGAGCTTCTAGTTCAGGCGCACCCCTGAAATGTAGTGCCACCGCTGGACCCTTATCCTCGACAAATATGCCTGAATTCTCGCGGGCGAATTCTGTTAGTTTCTCCTTGATCTTTGTTATTTGGAAGTCATTGAAGTTGTATCGGTGTAGCTTCCCTGCTGCATCGCGTCGTTCTAGTCCATGAAGTCCGGCGACTGGTACCTGAAGAGGCCCAAATAGTTTGTCTATATCTGCGATTGGTCTCCCGCTGATCAGTGCGATTGCCCCACCTATCACATCATATAAGCGAGCCAGTAACTCGATTAACCTCGGTGTTGGATTGACCAGATCGGGGTGTTCGGCGATTTCAAGTAAGGTGCCGTCTATATCCAAAAAGATCGCCCAATTCCCCTGACCTTTCGGTAGTCGAAGATGTGTCACCTATATCACCCTAGCAGGAGATCCAGATTTTTTCATTATCGCCTTTCTACTCCCTGTCTCCTTACAGTTTGCCCGAATCAGCCCTAGCATGGCCAACACTATGAGCAACAACAGTGCGAATTTGCGAATGGATTCGAGCTGGACACTCACGAATTGACAGTGCCATGAGTATCAGCAGCGAGATGGTCATTCGTATTGGCGCCGCTTGAAGACTCGACAGTAAATAGACCCCAACAGGTGTTGCAATCGCCATACTCAGATAGAGCGATGCTAGGGTGCGTCAATATCCTTCCAAACCGTGGGTAGCATGTGAATGCTAGCGGCCACTTCGAGCAACAACACCGTGGGTACAACTTTGGCAGGTGGCAACGCCAGCGACGCGCCGCTGACTACTAGTGCTGAGAAGCCGAATCCCGTGTAACCATGAATGACAGCGGCGACTAATACGACCAGCACGAGGTAACCGACCCCCGCCACGCTGAGATTGAGGTCCGCGAGCAGGCGGTGCAGCATCTGGTACGGGCCTACTCTGAGACGTCCGTCGTTAGACAGGACCTGATTATTCGACGCTACGCGTCTGGCGGAAAGACGAACTTATTTTCTATAAATAACTCAGATTCGTCGGTTCAAAAAAACAGCGCTCTGCGTACTGCACTTAGACGTAGTCTCTGTATTTATCCAAATGTCGAATTGGTTTGCTTAGGGCGTCGCGGCGGAAAGGGTCCCCTAGCTCGCGTGTGCACATCACCTCGATGATGGTGGTCTTGCCGGATTTCTGATCGCTGCACGCCTTATCTAAGGCGGGCCCCACGTCTTCTAATCGGTCGACAGTAACGCCTTGAGCTCCCATTGATCTGGCGACTTGCGCCCAGCTCGGGCTTTGTAGGTTCACGCCTTCGAACCGGTTGCCGTAGAAGTCGACTTGGTTTTTCTTCTCTGCACCCCATTGGCGATTATTGAAAACCACGGGTGTGACGGAAATGTTTTCGCGCACGCAGGTTAAGATTTCCACCATGCTCATCGCCCAGGCACCGTCGCCTACATAGGCGACCGCTGGGCGGTCGGGTGCTGCAACTTTCGCACCGATAATGGTGGGGAACGCGTAACCACAATTGCCAAAACTCATGGCCGCAAAAAAACTGTTGGGTTTGTTGAAGCGTAGGTAACTATTGGAGACCGAACAGATGTTGCCGATGTCGGTGGAGACCATGACATCTCCTGGCATTGCTTTCTCCAGTTCGCGCAATACCTGACGTGGATGTAGCATGCCGGCGTCTTCTGCGGCGACTTTTTGACTCCAGTCGTCAGTCTCTTCGGCCCATTGGTTGAGTTCGGATTCCCAGGTATCCTTTTGGCGTTTGATTTCCGCTTGACGCTTCTCTCTATTTTGTCGACTGGCGAGCTCTTTGTTTTGTAGTCGATCCGAGATGGCTTCGGCGGTGGCCTTAGCATCGCCGCACACCCCCACCGATATCGGCTTCACCAGTCCCAACATGCGGTGATCAGCATCGACCTGAATAATCTTGGCGTCCTTGGGCCAATAATCGATCCCATGTTGGGGTAGGGTCCCAAAGGGTCCAAGTCGTGTGCCCATGGCGAGCACGACGTCCGCTTGACTGATGAGCTTCATCCCCGCCTTAGATCCTTGATAACCCAATGGGCCGCACCAAAGCGGATGATTAGCTGGGAAAGAGTCATTATGGAGATAGCTGTTGACTACCGGCGCATTGAGATGCTCAGCCAGCGCCACGGCCGCCTGCACACCGCCCGACATTACTACGCCGCCACCGGAAACAATGACTGGAAATTTGGCTGACGCCAATAGTGAAGCTGCCTCGTTTAGTGTTTGTTCACCACCCGGACCTCGTTCCACCACACGAGGTTGTGGGATCTCAACATCCACATCACCGTAGAAATGGTCTCGCGGAATGTTCAGTTGACTTGGACCTCCCTCTGCCATGGCCATGTCGAAACAGCGCGCGGTGAACTCTGCCATCCGACCAGGACTGTTAACATGACCCTGGTACTTGGTGATCTTGGAGAAGATCGGAAGTTGTTCGGTCTCTTGGAACCCGCCAAGCCCCAAAGTGTTTGAGCCTGTTTCCGGAGTGATGGCTACTACGGGAGTGTGGGCCCAATAAGCTGCGGCAATGGCGGTGACAAAGTTGGTAATTCCAGGGCCGTTTTGCCCAATGCATACACCGTGGCGACCACTGACGCGGGCGTAACCGTCTGCCATATGAGCCGCACCTTGTTCGTGCACTGTGGGAATAAAACGGATCCCTGCGGGCGGAAAGATATCGAGCGCATCCATATAGGCGGAACCGACAATTCCAAATACTTCGGAAACACCCTGGGCCACCAGGGTCTCGACAAAGGCTTCACTAGCGGTCATACGAGTCATGTAATTGCTCCCTGATTACAAGAGTCCTGCAGGGCGGTTGCGCCGCCGACCTACAAATTTAGGTTGCGCGAATTAGTCGGCTAAGGCATCCAGTGCCGGTTTGTACGGATAACCCAGATCCGCTGCGACCTCCTTGTAGGTAACATCTCCCTTGTGAACGTTGAGACCTTCACGTAGATGTTCGTCGTCCAACAATGCTTGCTTATACCCTTTGTTCGCCAAGGTGATCACATGCGGCAATGTCACGTTGTTCAGCGCAAAGGTAGAAGTCCTGGGCACACCGCCTGGCATGTTTGCTACACAATAGTGGACCACGTCATCCACAATATAAGTGGGCTCTGCGTGAGTGGTGGGTCTCGATGTTTCGAAACAGCCTCCTTGATCAATGGCAACATCGACCACCACAGCGCCGGGTTTCATATTTTTTACCATCTCGGCGGTAACAAGTTTCGGCGCCGCAGCGCCCGGCACGAGCACCCCACCGATTACCAGGTCAGCGTTGAGTACATGCGTCTCCAACGCATCGCGTGTCGCATAGACCGTGTTCACCGGTCGTAAGAACAGTCGCCAAAGCGCTTTCAGCGCCTCAGTGGATCTATCCACGACCCACACATCGGCACCCATGCCTATGGCGATGTGGGCGGCATTGGTTCCCACCACGCCACCGCCGAGGATCACCACCTTGGCCGGGTCTACGCCGGGCACCCCACCAAGCAACATTCCTAATCCGCCATGGGCCTTTTCTAGGCAATGGGCCCCCGCCTGCACCGACATGCGACCTGCTACCTCTGACATCGGTGCCAGTAACGGCAGTCCGCCATAAGAAGACGTTACGGTCTCGTAGGCGATACATATCGCACCGCTTTTCACCAAGTCGGCGGTCTGTTCTGGATCTGGAGCTAGATGAAGATATGTGAATAACACCTGGTCCGGCTGCAACATTGCGCGCTCGTTGGCTTGTGGTTCTTTCACCTTGACTATCATCTCGGCACGGCGAAAGATCTCCTCGGCGTTGTCTACAATGGTCGCCCCAACCGACTGGTAGTTCGCATCGGTGGCGCCGATACCCTGACCCGCGTTACGTTGCACCAGTACGCTGTGACCGTGTGCTATGACCTCACGTACTCCGTATGGCGCGAGTCCAACACGATATTCGTGGTTCTTGATTTCTTTGGGAATGCCCACCAGCATCGTTATCTCCTTTGGGGTAGCAGCGCTTTCAGTTTAAACCCCACAGCTACAAGAACGGTCGGTAAAACACGACTAAACTAGGTTGCCGCACTATTCCCGCATAGTACCAGTCCACAGATTTCCGCTGTACCAGAAATCCGATGCCGGTGGCCGAAACACCAAGACGTTACCACCAGCCTTCGCAAAGGCATCCTACACGGGGTGGGGGAAGTTAGACTGGGCTTGTCAGTTCACCTACCAACTGGGCCAGCTCACGGACCCCTGGCGTGATTCGATCGGTGGGGATTGAGGAGAAACCCAGGCGAAAGTAGTTTTTCGGTGGGCTGTCGGAGAGAAAATGCACATCGCCGCGCTCGATCAAAATGCCGTGTTCGGCGGCTCGCTCTGCGAGCTGGGCTGCATCCAGTG
>JAOTYS010000552.1 GCA_029861795.1 Gammaproteobacteria bacterium
AAATTAGCTGTGGTGATGCCGAGAACTTTTTCATGCAAGAAAACTCTGTCTCGCAGCGACTTCACGATTACGTAGAGGTCAGGACGATCGGCACACTACCGATCCGAACCTGTCTGGTGGGGACCAGTTTCGTACGCACACATCGAGGGTTGACCGACACCGATAGCTCATAGTTACGCCGGTGCCCTAGAGCACGCGATCCTGCAATAACCTGAGCAGATACTGCCCGTCGCCGTTTTTGTTTAGTGAGGCGGCGAGCGCTTCAAGCTGCTCAGCCGTGATATAGCCCATCCGTTGGGCGATCTCTTCCGGGCATAGGACCCTCAACCCGTGGCGCTCTTCTATCGCCTGAATGAAACTCGACACACTCAGCAAAGTTTCATGTGTGCCCGTATCCAAGCAAGAATCGAGCCGCGATAACGGCCCACGACCTCGCGCAGCAGACACAGCCGCAAGAGCAGATATCGGTTACGCGAGAACTCTCGCATTAAAACCAACGGATTTACGGTATACCCGGGGTTAACCATCGCCCATTTCTTGCATGCACAAATCCAGCATGCGCTGCCATGGGGGAATCGCTAGACCGAACGTCTGCTCTATCCTCGCGCTGGACATTGCAGAGTATCTAGGCCGCTGGGCGGGCAGCGGGTATCCTTCCGTAGAAATTGGGCGCAGGCTCTTTACTTTGAAATCTGTTAAGGCTTTGGCTTTTTCCAGTATTTCCTTGGCAAAGCCGTACCAGGAGGTTTCGCCCGCAGCACTCAGATGATAAACGCCGGTGTGTTCCGCCAGAACCGCAGACTTGTTGCCAACCTCCGTTTGCAGCTGGGCGGTGGCTTCTGCAATCACTCGACTCCAGGTTGGAGCGCTGATTTGATCATCGACGATCGTCAATTGTTCCTTTTCTTTCGCCAGCCTCAGAATAGTCAACAGAAAATTCGTGCCGCGCGTACTGTATACCCAGCTTGTACGCAAAATGAAGTGAGGTGCACCGATAGCCTGAATAGCTTGCTCTCCCGCAAGCTTCGTTCTACCGTAGGTATTGAGTGGATTCGGCGGATCTTCTTCTGTATAGGGTGTCGGCTTAGTCCCGTCGAACACATAATCAGTAGAATAGTGCACGACCGCTGCGTTCAGCCGCTTGGCCTCTTCGGCCAAGATACCGGGTGCGACACCGTTGACCGCCATGGCAAGCTCCGCCTCAGACTCCGCCTTGTCTACCGCCGTATAGGCTGCGGCATTGACGATGAGATCTGGCCTGACTTCGCGAACCGTGCTTCTTATCGAATCCGGATCGCCAAGATCCATAGTTTCACGCCCGAGCGCAACGACCTCACCCAACGTCGCCAGCGTGCGTTGCAACTCCCAACCGACCTGCCCGTTTTTTCCGGTGAGCAGGACTCGCCTCACGCAAACACCTCGGCCTCTCTAAGCGGTCTACCGCCCTGATCTTTTGCCGATAAGATGGGCTCAGTCTGAATGGGCCAAACTACAGATAGATCCGGATCATTCCAAACAATTGTGCGCTCAAATTTAGGGGCATAGTAATCTGTTGTCTTGTAGAGGACTTCTGCAGTTTCCGACAGAACCAGGTAGCCGTGCGCAAAGCCCTCGGGTATCCAGAGCATCTTTCCAGTTTCTGCAGACAGTTCCACGCCTACCCATCTACCAAAGGTGCGTGACTTCTTCCGAATGTCGATGGCGACGTCAAAAATCGCGCCGCCCACGACCCTAACAAGCTTACCTTGGGGTTGCTGGATCTGATAGTGAAACCCCCTCAGAACGTTGCGAGCAGATCTGGAATGGTTGTCCTGCACGAAATTTGCCGGCAGGCCCGCTTTCTCAAAGTCTCTCTTGTTATAGGCTTCAAAAAAGAAGCCGCGGGTGTCCCGATACACTGTGGGTTCCAGGATCAAGACGTCAGGAAGTGCTGCTTGAATTACTTTCATATCTGAGCGCACATCAATCAAATGCAGAAGACCGCTTACAGCTAGCGCAGGATAGGATGACAAGAGAAAGCACCTGACCGATGTAAGAAATCCTTATTATTGTTTCGGGCACTGCCCCCGGAGGAGCAATATCGCGAGGAGACCCGCGAGTTAGAATATTTTCTCCTGCAAAAGACTCAGCAGATATTCTCCATAGCTGTTCTTGTTCAGTTGCGAAGCAAGGGCTTCAAGTTGTTCGGCTGAAATATAACCCATACGGTATGCGATCTCCTCGGGGCAGGACACCTTGAGTCCTTGACGTTTCTCAATCGTCTCGATGAACTGCGACGCTTCTAGAAGAGACTCGTGAGTCCCTGTGTCAAGCCAAGCCATACCCCGGCCCATCACCATGACGTCGAGTTGCCGTTGTTCTAAGTAGCGCTTGTTTACATCGGTGATTTCGAGCTCGCCGCGCCCTGAGGGTCTAAGGGCGCGAGCGATGTCAACCACTTGATTGTCATAAAAATAAAGGCCCGTAATAGCATACCGGGACCTGGGCTTTGCTGGTTTCTCTTCTAAGGAGATCGCGTTGCCATGTCCGTCAAACTCAACCACACCGTAACGTTGCGGATCAGTCACTGGATAGGCAAACACAGTGGCGCCTGACGACTTTTGGCTGGCCGCCTCAAGGTTAGTAGCCAGGTCATGTCCGTAAAAAATATTATCGCCCAATATCAGCGTGCACGAATCCTGTCCGACGAACTCCGCCCCGATGATGAAGGCCTGCGCAATCCCCTTCGGGGCCGGCTGCACGGCGTAGGCAACGCTTAAGCCCCAACTACTGCCGTCGTCCAACAGCTGTTCAAATCTCGGCGTATCCTCCGGCGTGGAGATAACCAGAATGTCCCTGATCCCAGCCAGCATCAATATCGATAAGGGGTAATAGATCATGGGCTTGTCGTAGACTGGCAACAGCTGTTTCGATACTGCCCGGGTTAACGGGTACAGCCTACTACCGGCACCGCCCGCAAGGATAATGCCTTTCATCACGCCTTTTACTGCCTATTTCCGTAATTCTTGACTATCCATCTCTGATACTCCCCGCTCGTTACCCGCTCTACCCAGCCTATGTTTTCCAGGTACCATTCCACCGTCTTGCGGATGCCGGTTTCGAACGTCTCTTTCGGCATCCATCCGAGTTCGTTTTCAATCTTGCGTACGTCTATAGCAT
>JAOTYS010000314.1 GCA_029861795.1 Gammaproteobacteria bacterium
ACGCAACGAGGGTAAGGGCAGCTGGCTGCTCGGCTTAGTGTTTGATTACCCAATAGGCAATCGTGAAGCCAAGGCTCGCCACCGGAGAAATCAAGCGGAACTGAGGCAGGTGGGTGAACAACTTCGTACCACGCTAGAAACAGTCTCTCTGGAGCTTCAGATTTCTACAAGGGAGGTGAAAACCGCCTATCGTGAGATGGTTGCCAAGCACGCGTCGATGGAGGCCACCGAATCCGAAGTGGACACCCTGGACGCGCGCCAAGCAGTGGACTTGGGTGAAGCGGAGGGCGGCACTGTCTATTTGCTAAGGCTCTTGGATGCGCAAGATCGACTGGCGGATGCTGAGCTTGAATTTCTAACTAGTCAAGTCACTTACAACGTCGCCTTGGCAAATCTCGATCGTGCAACGGGAACGCTCCTTCAAACTCATGAGATTATGCCTCAGCGGATCGAAGATGATGATGGTTTGCCGCGTTATCAGCTCACTGCAGGCATGGAGTAGGAGACTGGGTCAGGTTGACCCTGCAGGCACTGAAGCTTTATCGGGGGACACACAGGCAAGTAGTGGTTGGAGTTGGACGAGAGTGTCAGTCGAGGGCGATCGCAGCTAGGGCTATCCGATTCCCGAATGCTAGGTATTAAACTGGAAAAACATTTTGTTTAGAAGCTTCTTTGTTCGTTTGTTATCGGGAGGACTGTTTTTGTTCGGTCCGTCTGCCTCAATGTCGGTATCTGCTGGACAGGTTGTCGGTTTTGTCGAACCTTACAAGATCGTAAATGTTGCATTTCCAGAGACTGGCGTGATTGCCGAGCTTCATGTGACCGAAGGCGACGTAACTAAAAAAGGCGAGGTTCTTGCAGTGTTAGATTATCGCGAATTGCGATCATCCCTGGCGATCGCCAAAGCGCGCAAAGACGCTACCGCACAACTCGATGCAGCGCGTATAGATCAAGCGCAAAAACAAAACCGCCACGAACAGTTAAAGGCTCTTCAGCACACCGGCAGCGCTCGCGACGATGAGGTGGCTAAAGCACTTGCAGAACAGGAGATCGCCGCTGCTGAGGTTCGAGCGGCTAAGGAACGTATACACATCGCGGAGCTTGAGTATGATCGTATCCTTACTCAGATTGAGCGTCGCAAATTGCGAAGTCCAATCGATGGCGTAGTCACTCAAATCGATAAAGAGGTGGGGGAATTAGTTGCTGGCGGCGAGTCTAGTGTCATTCAAATCGCCCAACTTGATCGCTTACAGGTGGTTTTGCATGTGGGGGAAGAGACACTGTCGACTATCAGTGCTGGTCAGATCATTTCGCTTCATTTGCCTTCACGAGGTGTAAAAGTTCCAGGGACCGTTGAGTTTGTTTCACCTCTGGTCGATGCAAAAAGCGGTACCGTTAAGATAAAAGTGACGTTGGAGAATCGAGATGGTTCGATTCGGAGTGGATTGCGTGCAGCCTTGGTAGTGCGTGAATCTGTACAGCAGGCAGCCGACAGCACCAGCGCAATCACTCTAACGCCCATTGAGGGCGCGGACTAGCCCGTTCCCGGTACCCGCGGCACAGAGCACCGAATAAATACGACCCTACGATACCGGTCGCAAAAGATGACTGAGACAAATCAAACACGTGCTGCCAAGGTAACCCCGATTACCAAATCTGTATCTTCGGATATGAAGCACACCACGCTTCCACGGTTTGATCTGCATGCGTTGTACACGCAGCTTCTAGATATCACGGAGGCAAGTATCGATAGGAACGAATTCCTGTTTAAAGTACTGCAACGGACTGTGGCAGTAACAAATGCCTTGGGCGCCATTTTTTTCGTGCGCGACGAGTCGGGGGAACTCACACTTGGACCGCGTCTTTTTGGCGCCGAGATTCTTCAGCACTGTCCGGATATCGCGCCCACCCTTGCAGTGCATGCGAAAGAATGTGCTCTAGCGACCATCGTGCGTGTCGAATCGGTAGGTAATTCGAGAAACCATCAGGCAATTCTCGTTCCCGTCGTTTGTAATGGGAGGGACAAGGAGGTCTTGTGTGTGGTGGCGTCCATAGATGCCCAAAGTATCCAACCGTTTGTGGCGATTGTTCAGCTGGTTGCAGGTTATATCAATCTTTGGGCTGTTAATCAGGCTAACAATGTCCTAAGTTGGGAAGCGGACACAGCCGCGACTCTCGTCGATCTCATCACATGCATTCAAGGATACTCTGATCTTGATCGTGCCACCTTAGCACTTGTCAATGAGCTAAAGCAGCACCTCGGTTGTGCTCGAGTTGCCATTGGCTTTAGCCACGGTGTCGGCGGTCGATGTCGCCTCAAGGCACTATCGGAAATTTCTGACTTTGATAAGCGTGCCGATTTGTCGAATCTGTTGGAGGCGGTGTTCTCCGAGGCGATTACGGCCGAGGGATCCACGTGTTGGCCGGGCCGGGATGGGGAAGTGGTTGGCAGCGGTCTGGCGGCGCATAGCAAACTGCAAACAGTTACAGGTGCGGATACCGTGATCTCGACATCGCTAGATAATTCTGCAGGTGAGCCGGTCGGAGCGATCGCGCTTTGGTGGGTGCAGACGTTGCCAAATGTAGAGCGGACACGTAACGCGATCGATGCATTGTCAACGCCACTCGGCGTCTGCTTGGATCTAATTGCCCGTGCCCGCCCAGGCTTTTCTAGCAGACTGGGTCGCGTATTTGGTGGTTGGCGTGCTCTGGGGTTGGCCGCCACACTAACAATCTTTATCGGGTTAATGTTGTATCCAGTCGAGCACAGGATTTCAGCGAAAGCTGAACTGCAACCGGTTATCCAGCGGGTCGTGTCGGCGCCATTTGACGGTGTAGTCAAGCACACTCAAGTCGCGCCTGGGGATATCGTACAGGCAAAAAATGTTTTGGCGCGACTCGATGGCCGTGAGATCCAATGGCAGCTTCAGGGTTTGCGCGCGGATTATGATCGTGCCGCAAAACAGCACGATATCACTGTGGCTGAGGGGAGCACGTCTGGAGCACAAGTCGCACGCTTAGAAATGGAGAGAATCGAAGTTAAGATTCAACTTTTGGAGTATCAGGCCGCCAATCTCGACATTCGGAGCCCAATTGATGGCGTGTTAATTGGCCATGCGCTGGAGCGTAAGGAAGGCAGTCCCGTAAGCAAAGGTGATGCATTATTTGAGGTCGCGCCGTTGCAACAAATGGTCGCCGAAGTCGCGATCGCCGTAGAAGACATTTCATATGTGCAACCGGAGATGGAGCTCGATATTCGTCTAGATGCCTTTCCGGATCGCCAATGGCGAAAATCACTCGGTAAATTGCGGCCGCGCGCGGACGTACAGAACGGACAGAATGTGTTTTTGGCCGAGGTAGAGATGGCCAACGAGCAAGGGAAACTGCGGCCAGGTATGAAAGGAGACGTGCGTCTGATTGGTGATACACGCGCTCTAGGTTGGGTGTTATTTCATAGACCCTGGGAACGACTCGTGGGGTGGTTTGAGTTATCGCTTTTTGGCACGGAGCCCCGAGTACCAGGCGACTCAGCGTGGGAGCGTCCAACGACTCGGCTTGACGACTTGATAGGACGAATTTCACGCTTTTTTGGCGATGGCGCCGGAGATGACCAGCAGCCATAGTCAGTACCAGCAAGTCAGAAATTGAATCTCCCAATGCTCCGCGCCATCGACTTCCCCAAAACTCGTATGGACTTGGGCGTTCGTGAAATTGGCCATTTGCAGCCACGCCTCAGGGAGGATGTCACCTTCGCCAGTCAACGCTATGGTGGTGACGAATGCTATATCGTTGAAGATATACTGCGTTCACGATACTACCGTATCGGCATCTCTGAATATCGCTTTATTTCTCTATTAGATGGAAACAGGACGATCGCTCAAGCGATCTCTGAGGTGGCCATCATATTGGGACCAGATGCGTTGACCGAACGCGACGCCGCAGTCATTTGCCAATGGCTGATAGACACTCAGTTAGCTTGCACTGAGGAGAGTACAAGACCGGAGCGGTTAGTGGATGAAGTTGACAAAAGGCGTAGAGACCGGGCGGTAAGTCGATTCAACTTGTTATTTTTCAAGATTCCTCTCGTTAATCCTGATAGAGCTCTCTCACTTTTGTTGCCAGGCTTTCGAATCCTGTTGTCTCGATTCTTTTTTCTTGTCTGGGTAATCGTCGTCAGCTGCGGCCTCTACCACGTAGTCGCAAACTGGGAGCGCTTTACTGCAGAGTCCGCTGGAGTTTTAGCGGTAAACAATTGGTTGTGGCTGTTGCTGGTGTGGTCGGTGCTCAAGATCATTCATGAATTCTTCCATGGATTGTTCTGCAAGAAATACGGTGGATCGGTCTATGAGGCAGGAATTATCTTGATTCTCTTCGCACCGATTGGCTACGTAGATGCGACATCGTCGTGGCGCTTTACGTCAAAGTGGCAACGTATCTTCACCTCATCTGCTGGGATGTATATCGAGCTCTTCATTGCAGGTGCTGCGGCGTGGATTTGGGCAGACACATCGCCTGGCACTCTCAACCATTTGGCCTATAACGTCGTTCTCATAGCGAGTGTTAGTACGTTGCTGTTTAATGCCAATCCACTAATGAAATTCGATGGTTACTATATCTTTTCGGATCTAGTCGAGATCCCCAATCTTTATGGGGAAGGGCAGCAGTTTTTGAAGTATTTGGCGAGGAAGTATCTTTTGGGTGTGGGAGCGAAATTGCCACAAAGATCCTTTTGCGAGGCCATGATTATTAAAACCTATGGCGTAGCAGCATTGTTGTGGCGAGTTGTTGTGATCGTGACGTTGCTGATCATCGCCAATACATTGTTTTATGGAGCAGGGCTTGTGATTGCTGGCGTGTCGGCATCGGCATTGCTCGGTATACCAATGGTCCGATTCATCAAATATCTTTTGTCGGGCAATAACTTAGAAAAACCATCGATTCGTCGTTTCGTCGTTATGTGTACTGTGCTTGTTCTGGGCTTGTATCTAGTCGTTGCTGAGTTGACTTGGTCTAGCCGGCTAACAGCGCCCGCCATTGTTGAGTTCTCCGATTTGACCCAGGTGCGGGTCGATAGTCCTGGGTTCGTAGAGCATATCGCGGTGACTGACGGTCAGTGGGTCTCAAAGGGTGATGTCCTGATCACATTGCGTAGCGATGAACTAGATGCCCAAGCTCAAGACCTGGCTTTGCGCTTGCAGCAATTGGAACTTCGCAAGCGTAGTTATCTGCACGATGGAGATCTTGCTGCCGTGCAAATTATCGATGGCGAAGCGAACGCCGTGGCGGTGCAGCATCAAGAAATCCTGAGGTTGTTGGCGGGTATGACTATTAGAGCGCCAACCGCCGGTCGGATCCTGACAGCGAGAATAAACGGTCTTCAGGATCGGTATCTTGCACGCGGGTATGAGGTAACGACGATCGCCCCTCATCGGAGCAAGACGCTACAGGTTTCGATTGATCAGCGCCACATCGATGAATTTCGCCATTGGGTTAATCACTCCGTCGATGTTCGGCTCAATAGTCGCCCAGATACGGCTGTGCAAGGTGTACTAACAGATATTCGGCCAAGAGCGTCCACTAACATCGAATACGGAGCTCTGGCCGCCGCCGGTGGCGGTCCCATACCGGTAACCGTCCGGCAATCAGAGCCGTCGCGGTCTACCGCTCATTATGAGTCGCAATATCGATTCATAGACCCGCGCTTTACGGCTGAGGTGGAGATGTCTGACGTGGTTGGATC
>JAOTYS010000315.1 GCA_029861795.1 Gammaproteobacteria bacterium
CCTGGTTGCGATGCAAATTTAAGAATGTCTTGCTGGAGAGTGGAGGTTGAGGGTCGTGCAGAAACCAAAACGTAAAGAAGTAACTAAGTCTGTTTCCGAGGCAGTTGCCCAGATCGAGGATGGCATGACAGTTGCAGTGGGAGGTTTGGGTGCAGATAACCATCCGATGGCCGTAGTGCGTGAGATCATCAAGCAGAAAAAGAAGAACCTTACCGTGGTCGGTTCGGCCACGGCAGGGCTAGATATCGATCTATTGATTGGCGCAGGCTGCGCAAAGAAAGTGATTGCGCCCTATGTCGGTCTGGAAATGTACTGCCCGATTGGTCATAACTTTCGCAAATATGCGGAGAGCGGGGAGATAGAGATCTGGGAATGCAGCGAGTATATTCTTTATGCGGGTTTGTTCGCGGCCGCCTCTGGACAGGATTTTCTCTCTTGGCATGGTGGCATCGGTTCAAGTGTTCCAAAGCTTAACAAGGACCTGGTGGAATTCACCGATCCTATCGGCGGCAAGAAAAAATATTTAGCGGTCCCAGCGATACGCCCCGATTGGTCAATTATTCATGTCGGTTGGTCCGATGCGTATGGCAACGGCCAACATGTGGGTGCGCCATTCGGTGATCGTTGGCTTGCACGCGCGGCCAATCGCATCATGTTGTGTGCCGAACGAATCGTGCCGAACTCCTTCATTCGGAAGAACCCCTTTATGACGTCGGTTTCCTATGCCGATTGCGTGGTGGAAGCGCCCTACGGTGCTCATCCCTATGCGGCTCACGGGTTCTATCACGCCGATGATGAGCACATCAAGGACTACGTGAATTGTAGTAACGCGAATCGTAAGGGTGATACCAAAAAGTGGGATGATTATTTGAAGCGAACGACACATGATCCTAAGGATCATGTGGAGTATCTGGAAGGCATCGGTATTAGAAAACTATTGGGTCTGTATGAACATCCTGTGGTGAGCTGGTAGGAGGAGAATGAACATGAGTGATTACAATTGGAAAGAAATGATGGCGATTTTGTTCTCCCGGGAAATCGAAGATGGAGATAGGATTACCTCTGGAGCTCACACAGAAATCTTTTTTGCTGCAAATATGCTGGCGCAAAAGACGCATGCCCCTAACACAAAGCTTCAGCTTGGCGGCACCTGTTTTCTGTGTAATGTTAGCGATCAAGAGATCGATTCGCTGCCAAAAACCTCCACAGACTATTCGCTACTCAAGTACGCCGAAACCGTGCATGATCATGCTGAAACCTTTATCTTCTACGGACCACCCGGCGGGGAGGAGTATTACAAGGAAGGTAGTACATTTCGGGACACTAATCATTTTTGGTTTGCGGACAAGTTTTTTGTCGGCGGAATACAGGTCGACAAATATGGTAGTGCTAATTTGATCGGACTCGGGGAGCCGGGGAATATGACGTTCAGAGGTCCGGGATCCATTGGGATCAATGATATAGTAGCCACAGTGCGGGACGTCTATGTGTTCATCACCGCGCACGATACTCGTCGGCTGGTGGAAGAGGTCGACTTCATATCATTTCCTGGGAAGAAAATCTGCCGGGAGGTCGGGTATATGGGCGGAGGACCTAAATGGATCGTGACGCCCAAGGCAATTTTCGACTTTGACCCTGATTCGTTGACCGCGCGTCTGCACGCGCTGTTTCCCGGCGTCAGTCTAGACGACGTGAAACAGAATACTGGATTTGAGGTGGTCAGCAACGGAGAAGTACAGACGATTGAACCACCCAACAGAGACGAGTTGGAGATACTGCGTAACGAAGTAGACAAGACGGGTGTGCTACGTGCGTGATTTCTAAGCGCGAACACCACCGTTATCACCGACATTAGCATTCGACACCTACAGATCGGAGGGACAACATGGCGAAGGCATCAGCAAATCCGTCAACGGGCGGTGAGATTCGCGAGTACAAGCTTTTTATCAACGGAGAATTCGTGGACGCCGCAAGTGGACGCACGTTCGAAACACAAAACCCCGGTAATGGACAGACTATTTCACGTATCGCGGAGGGTGATGCGGAAGACATAGATCGCGCGGTTAATGCGGCCGCGGCCGCATTCCCTGGTTGGCGTCGTAAATCGGCCTCGGGTCGTGCCAAGGCACTAATGAAGCTCGCTCAATCGGTGGCGGAAAATGGAAATACCTTGGCTGAGCTGGAGTCATTGGACGCCGGTAAGCCTATCCGCGACTCCAGTAAGATAGACGCGGTCACCGCCATCGATGCGTTGGAGTATTTCGCTGGCATGGCGACCAAGGTCCAAGGCGATACCATTCCGGTGCCCGGGCCGTACTACAACTTCACGGTGCGCGAGCCGCTTGGCGTGATTGCGGGCATCACGCCGTGGAACTACCCGTTGCTACAGGCGATCTGGAAGATTGCACCGGCTGTGGCTGCGGGTAACACCGTGGTGATCAAACCGGCGGAACAGGCTTGCATGTCTGTACTGTTTCTCGCTGAGTTGATCCAGCAAGCGGGTATCCCCGAGGGCGTGGTCAATATTGTGCCCGGGTTCGGCGAAACCGCAGGTGAGGCTTTGGTGTTGCATCCCAAGGTCGCCAAGGTGATGTTTACCGGCGAGACCACCACTGGGATGCGTATCGCAGAAAATGCATCTAAGACATTGAAACCAGTGGGACTCGAGCTCGGCGGCAAAACCGCTGTGATTTGTTACGAGGACGCGCCGGTTGGCCAGGCTGCGAAACTTGCTGCCATGTCTATTTTTACCAATCAGGGGCAGAACTGTACTGCCGGCTCACGGCTGCTATTGCACGAATCTATCCACGATGCGGTGGTAGAGCAGATAGTAGAGGCGGCGAAGGCAGTAAAACTCGGTGATCAAATGAATCCCGATAACACCATGGGCCCGCTTATTTCTGCCGAACAGTTAGAACGTGTCTCCAGTTATGCTGAAATGGGTAAGAAGGATGCGGAGTTACTCGTCGGTGGAGATCGCGCCGAAGATGGGGAGCTCAGCAACGGATACTTCTTCTCACCCACCATATTCGATGGCGTGAAGAATGACATGAAGATCGCCCAGGACGAGATCTTTGGTCCTGTGCTGTCAGTGCTGACATTCAAGGAGGAAGACGAAGCGATCAAGATCGCGAACGACAGTCGCTTTGGTTTGGCGGGTTCCGTAGTGACGCGTGATATCGGCCGTGCTATGAGAACGGCCCAGCAACTTGAGACCGGCAACGTCTGGATCAATGCCTGGGGCGCAGTGATTTCCATGTCTCCCTATGGCGGATACAAGATGAGCGGCTATGGCAGGGAGATGGGATTCGCGGTAATGCGCGAAGTGACTCAGGAAAAGAGTATTTGGGTGAATATGAAATAAGGTCCTTGTGCGCCTGAGGGCGTATCTGCAGAGATACAAATGTAGGTTCGCCTTAAGGCGAACGATCTTTTGTGCGCCTAAAGACGCACCTACGATGCTATCATCAGCTTCAAAGGCATGTTGTAGTTTCGGCTATAGGCGAACACGACGATGCCTCCGGCGTTTAGACACTAATTCGAAATTCAGGATCAGTGAATCGCAAGGCTTGCGAGCTATCATGGCCGCTTGTGCGGGGCCAAATACGCGGAAAATAATCGCAGTCCATTGGGTCGCCGGCCTTCAATCCATGACCCTCGAACAATGGCCTCACATCTCCCGGGCGCTCCGCAAAAACTGCGTCGTCACCCATCCAGAATGTGGATATAGCACGCCTCCATCGCTGGTGCGATGAATTACCCGGTGCGCCGTGCAGCGTCAGCGCGTGAAACACAATGCAATCTCCTGGCTGCATGTCCCAGGATACGATGTCAAACTGTGATCGAGAAGCTTCTATATCAGGCACGCGGTCAAAGGAGCTGTTCTCCGTGTGGTATAGATCCTTCCCATGTTTGGTCAGCTCCGGTGCGAACCATCGATTCCAGCGATGCGAGCCGCGCACCAGTTCCAAACAAGTTTCCTTGGTCACTGGATCCAGCGGCAGCCAGATCGCACAGAATTGATTGCCGTCCACTGGATAGTAGGGCTGGTCTTGATGCCAGCGGGTACGCTTGGGCGTGTATTTGCCTTTGATCCAAATGGCGTCGTAGAAAAAGTTAATACGGCTCGCGCCCATCATCTGAGCGGCGATTTCCGCAGCAGGGGAATTGGTTATGAATGCACGAAATTCCTGAAGTCCCTGCGACAGGCAAAAATCCGTGAGAAAAAATCCTGGATCGTCGGGTCCTTGTTGGATGGTATGGAGTGGGCCTGGATGTTCAATGTCTTTGGCTACGCCTGTAGCCAACATATCCAGCCACTTTGAATCGAACAGGCCGCGCACACAAACCGCACCGTCGCGCTGGTAGCTCTCTATGGCCTGCTCAGAAATGTTGAACGTCATGGTGTCACCAATGGGCGTAGATTCATCATATTTATAGTGCCCACCCGGTGCAAGTACTCGCTAATGACTGGCTAGAGCGTACCCCCGGTGGTCGTGACGCCGACCTTGCTAAGCACAGTCATTGGACCATGCTGCTTGAGCGTTTGCAGTTGCTGATCATTGCGTACCAGCAGAGACCCTGCAAACCCCAGACTATTCACCGAAATAGAATCGAAACATTCGTGCGTGCGTGGAACAAGCACCATCCATTTTCTGCTCACAAGAAGATTGTATGGCCCGGATGGTGGGCGGTTGTTGTGGTTGCTCTGAGCTGACAAACCCACTACGTCTAACATCAGGTAATACAGTTCTAAAGTTGCCTTGGCGGCCTGCGCCGGAGACTCCAGCCACTGGTCATCCACTCGCGCGATAGCATGGCAGAACGGTAAATATTGCGCGGTGCCTATTGAATCTTTGTAGCGAAGGGAATGAAAAGCTGCCTCGAGTGGTATTTCCGTTTTCCCCTGCCCGAGCGGGAGGGGAACAAGCTGTAAATGCTTATGGCGTTGGCTCGCGCCTGCAACAGCTCCAGAGTTGTAGAAGGCGAGTGCTGGAAACTCAGCCATACAGGCCCACATGGCGGCAAAGTCCGATAGAGTGAGGAGTGATTCCTGTTCTTCAAAATCTCGGGTGACAAGAAGTAGGTGATGATCGACCACATTGAACTTGTTCAACAGGCACAGGTGCGAATCTGTGATATCTGCGACAAATAGATCTTTCTCATATGGTAAGAATGGATTGACTTCTAGACCAGTCTGTCTGGATTCGTTTATCTGTTTTTCCTTGTCGGCGGACTTGCGATCGAGGTTGGAAGCGATCCTCACAATAAACGGTATGTTGTATTCATATACGATTTCGCGTTCCGTGGGTATGGATTTTATCGCATCGCGCTCGATGGCCTGTGCGGTGCTGCGGAGAATTTGTTGCCACAAAGTCCCAGGCTTAAGTAATAGGTTACCTGCAGCCATCATCTGCTGGAGCATAGCGACTTCAGGTTTGGAGCTCCAGCAGACAGTTTTTGTAGATTATGTTTCAGGGGCATTTGTAGGTTCGCCTGCAGGCGAACGATCCTCCGTGCGTCTAAAGACGCACCTACGACGGGGTATCATTAGGTTTCAGAGGGATTTGTAGGTTCGCCTTCAGGCGAGCGATATTCAGTGCGTCTAAAGACGCACCTACGACGGGGTATCATTAGGTTTCAAAGCAATTTGTAGGTTCGCCTTCAGGCGAGCGATATTCAGTGCGTCTAAAGACGCACCTACGACGGGGTATCATTAGGTTTCAAAGCAATTTGT
>JAOTYS010000316.1 GCA_029861795.1 Gammaproteobacteria bacterium
GACCAAGGCATAGCGCAATTCAACTATATGCTCAGGACGATGTTGCACCGTTGCGGTTGTCAATCCCCGGTCAAACTACCCGTAGGCAAACTAGATGACGTCACGCAGTGGAGAGATCCCGGACTTATGCCGTCTTCAGTCGACTCAATCGCACAAAAATGTGGTTTAGCAATAAAGTGGGATAAGCTTGAGCGCTTTAGCCGATATGTTCTATGGCATTTCGCCAAACGAGGCGACAAGCTTAATTTTAAGCTAGCATTCCAACAGTTAGATCGCTGAAGCTAAATTGCATTACTTACAGGAGTCAGCATTATGACTAGTGTGATCACCCATCCGTGGGAGTCGGAGTACGACATAGAGGATACCGAAATCTTGGCTGAGACCGATGAGCTCCGGGTACTTCGGATCACCCTTGCACCGGGCCAACACATACCCTGGCACTACCATTCAAACATCAGCGATCGCTTTATCTGCATCGAAGGAACTCTTGAAGTGAAAACGCGGGTCCCTCAAGAAATTCATATACTCAACATTGGAAATGAATGCGAGGTGTCAGCAAAGGTGGCCCATCTCGTCTCAAATACAGGCGCGGGGCGCTGCCGTTTCATCATTATCCAAGGTGTGGGGGCCTATGACTATCTACCTGTTACGGGCGGATAGAGCCAACGATTCAGGTTTCTACATCACGCTCACCGTATCAGTGCACCGAAGACCGGCGTAGTTGATTGATCGTTCTACAAAAGCTTGGATGATTGGCTAAACAGCGATTGCTCGTTGTATGATGACACTAGCTCGAGTAGCAGGAAAATACAGTGGCGGAGTTACTTGAACAGCTCTACGTAGATCACCGCAATATGGCGCGCCTCCTCAAACTAGTGGAAAAGGAGTTGGATGAATTTCACCAAAGAGGCAAGGCAAATCTTAGCCTAATCAATAGAGTAATGACATATCTGACGGATTATTCCGATGTCATCCATCATCCCAAAGAGGATGTGATGCTTGAAAGATTGGGCTATACACAGCCGGACTTTGCCAATGCAATTGACGCACTGATGGCACAACACGACATGCTAGCCACAAAAGGAATGGAATTTCTCAAAATTGTAGAGGAGGCAGAAGAGGGCCAGGCGCAGCGACTCGACACCCTGGAAGAGATGGGGAGAGATTTCGTGTCAAGGCAGTTCCAGCATATGCGTCATGAAGAGACCGAAATTTTGCCCGCAGCACGCAAGTCGTTTTCGACTGCTGACTGGCAAGCCATTGATGACGCGGTGAGCCCTCGTGCTGATCCACTATTCGGCGATACCGTGGAGGAGGAATTTAGGGAACTATACGAGCATATTCTTTCTAATAGTTCGCCACCGTAGCGTTGCTCTGGGGGCATTCACATAACAATAACATCTGACCAATCAAATCCCTATCGAAGCACAACGAGAACAAATTTAACCATTGGTTACGCCGCACTCGGTGCTACGGTCAAATATGTTCTATAAAACGTTCCGCCCCCGTCAGTCCCTATCATGTCGCTATGGCAGCAATCCGCCACCGGGCACCAATCAGCGGGGAAAACGCTCTTTGCCGTGACGCGCCAGTCATTTGTTGTCGACTCGCTTGCGATTTTCTTACCGGCATGATTGAAGCTGCTGCGATCTGTGCCCGATTACTTATGCAACGCGGAAAGTCATCATTTACCTGAACGTTGCAGTGTGGTCGGACATCGTCGTATTAGAGATTGGTGGTTGAACGCTGCCAATAGAGATGTCGCGTGCCTTTAAGATCGAGTTGGTGTAGCAATTCAGAGTAACGTCTCCCTACGATGGCCACAGAGCCCAACACTATTACACGCATTCTGAGGATCACGGCATTTGGTATCTTAACCGGCGCAGCGGCATCTCTGGCCGCGATAGTTTTCGTTGAGATCGTAGCTCAGCTTAACAATCTATTGTTCATTTCACCGCGAAGCCGCGTACTCGCGGGAGAAACGCCCTGGCTGACACTAATGACTATCGTTGTGCCCACCGCGGGCGGACTGGTTGTTGGGTTGCTCTGTCGTTATATTGCCGAAGACCGCCCGCATACGCCGTCCGACGTGATTCGTTCGGTACAGTTGCTTTCCGGCAAGCTGCCGATGCGCTCGAGCGCGCTCACCGCGCTTGCCAGCATCGTCGCGCTAGGTAGCGGGGCTTCGGTCGGCCAATACGGACCGCTGGCACACATGGGAGCGACCCTTGGTTCAGCCACGTCGCGATTATTCAAAGCGGGCCGAACTATGGGAACGATAGGCGTGGGTTGTGGTGTCGCAGCAGCCATTTCTACGGCCTTCAACGCTCCCATTGCCGGCATCATTTTTGCACATGAAGTAATCTTGAGACATTACTCTTTGCGTGCATTCGCTCCAATCACCGTCGCCTCGACCATGGGATTCATCGTGGCGAATGTGCTATTTGAGCGTGCACCGTTGTTTCGCATCCAGTCGGTGAGCGTCGACCACGCCCTTGAATTTCTTGCCTTCGTCATCATCGGTATTACCGGTGCCCTGGTCGCGGTTGCGTTCATGCGATCCATCCTGTTTTGCAACCGCCTTGCCGACAACATACCCCTGCCGTCATATCTCAAGCCCATGGTGGCGGGTGCAGTGGTTGGGGTAGTCGCCATTTGGTTGCCGGACATCCTTGGTATCGGAAAGGAAACCTTGCGCTTTGCAATTATCGAGGATGCGTTCTCTCCTGCCGAACTGACCGTAACGCTCATCGCCAAGATCCTTGCCACTGCATTATGCATTGGTTTCGGGTTTGCAGGCGGAGTATTCATGCCTGCCATGCTGATCGGGATATTGTTTGGAGCTCTAGGCGGTGCGGGAATGGAATGGGTGGTTGCAGATTTTCGCTCCGACATCGCCATCTATGCCATCTGTGGGATGGTGGCTGTAACCAGTCCGGTGATCGGCGCACCTTTGACCAGCATTCTGATCGTATTCGAACTCACCCGGAACTACGATCTGACGACTGCGGCTATGGTGAGCGTGGTGTTTTCTAACGTTGTGGCCTATCGAATATTCGGTCGCTCGTTGTTCGACGTGCAGCTCAGTCTCCGCGGCTTTGATCTGTCACTCGGTCGCGACAAAGTAGTGTTAGACCATCGGGTTGTAGCCGACTATCTCACTCAGAAATTCACCCGCCTTGCACCAACGCTGACGCTCAGTGAAGCCAAGGCGGTGCTCACCCAAGCGGGTAACAGTGAAGGCTACGTGGTAAGTACGGACGGGATTTACCTCGGCACTGTGAGCTTGCCGCAGTTGCTCGCTTTGGAGGCGCAGGGACAATCCGTTGATGAGCGCGTTGACTCAGTTGCGGCGCCGGAACAACTGGTACTAACTTCGGACACTTCTTTGTGGGAGGCTATGGAGAACATGGGCGACTTCGTCGGCGAGAGTATCCCGGTACTGCGATCAACCAACGATCGGCATTTAGCGGGTGTGGTCTTTGAGGCGTCTATCGTAAAGGGGTATATGGACGTGCAGCATGAAATTCGGCGCGATGAACATGGAGCCGGGTAGGATGCTTCGTCGCAAACGCGCGCCGATGGCAAATTTAATGCGGTGCCTCTATCTTGGCGCAGCGCTCTCGATTGGTGTTGTGGCGAATGAGGCAACGGTAGCAGATGACGACACCATTACCATTGTGTCGTGGGGCGGCCCCTATGTAGTTAGTCAGGACAAGGCGTATTTTGAACCATTCACACGCAAGACCGGTGTAAACATAAACTTGGCGAAGTACGACGGCGGTATTGAAGACCTACGGGCAATGGTGCGCGCCGGCGAGCTTATGTGGGATCTCATCGATCTCACGGTTGCCGATACTTTGCTTGCATGCGAAGAGGGTCTGCTGGAGGTCATTGATCACTCACGCTTGCCTCCTGCCCCAGATGGGACCCCTGCACAGGATGATTTCTACGAAGGCGCTCTCACTCGTTGTGGAGTAGCGGAGATTGTTTCGTCTACTGTACTTGCGTTTAACGCTAAGGTGTTTCCAGGCGAGCAGCCAAGCAAGATTCAGGATCTATTCGATCTTGAGAAGTTTCCGGGCAAGCGGGCGCTGCAGAAAAAACCGATCGCAAACCTTGAATGGGCACTCATGTCCTACGGCGTACCGCGCGAAGAACTCTACGACCTATTAAGCACTGAGAGAGGGCTGCGACTCGCATTCGCTCGGTTAGATCAGATCAAGGATCACATTGTATGGTGGCTCGACTTGTCCGTACCCGTAAAGTTACTTTCGCGCGAGGAGGTAGTGATCGCCTCTGGGTACAATGGGCGATTCTTCAATGCTGCGGTTGTTTTGGGAAGACCAATAGAGATCATCTGGGACGGCCAGCTTTATGAGCTAAGCGGCTGGGGAATTCCAAAGGGAACGCCCAACTACGAGACTGTGATGGAATTTATTAGTTTTGCAACCGACACCCGGCGCCTGGCCGATCAGGCGAAATATATCCCGTACGGGCCCGCCCGGCGATCTTCTGAGAAGTTGGTGCGAACTCACGAACAAACCGGGGTCGACATGCGTCCACATATGCCCACTGCGCCGGCAAACTTCATGACTGCGATCGCTAAGGATAATTTATGGTATGCAAGGATCAACGATCGCCTAACGGAGCGCTTTAATGCCTGGCTCGGCGAGTAGACAAGCATATCCGTGCGGGTATTACGAATGCATGTCTAGCATGCTAATCCGTTGATTTAGGAGATTGCCGAGATTGTCGCGCCGATGGATCGCAATGTGCTCCAAACCTAGCCAACACGCCAACCGCTGTAGTTCACATGCCAGCGCTGCGACAACTGGTTGATCCTCTATTTCTGACTCGCCATACGCCGCTAATACGAGAAGGATGGAGCCCGCTCTATCGGCTTTTAAATCCACGCGTGCCGCCAGTTGCTCATCATGCAGAAAGGGTAAAACATAATATCCGTACTGACGTTTTGATTTCGGCGTATATATCTCCAATCGATAACGAAAATTAAACAGACGTTCGGTGCGCGCTCGCTCCCAGATGAGTGGATCAAACGGTGAAAGGAGTGCTGATCCACGAACGTGCCGCGGCATGTGAGCGTCAGGATTCAGGTAGGCTTGTTGACGCCATCCTTCTACCCGCACAGGCAGAAGGTCGCCGGATTCGGTGAGCTCCGTCACACGGCTCTTCGCATCGGCTGCGCGAAGACGAAAATAGTCCCGCAAATCAGACTCCGTTGCGACCCCAAGCGCTCGTGATGAGATTCTTATCAGTTCACGTTGGGCGTCCTCCTCGGTCGGAGTTGGCAAACCGATCACTTCCCCCGGTAGGACGCGCTCACTTAGATCATAAACACGTTCAAACCCACGGCGTGTCACAGCAGTGACGTGACCCGCCCAGAACAAATACTCAAGCGCAGTTTTGTCATCGTGCCATTCCCAATATCCTCCACCGCCGCTACCAGAATTCAAATCTCTCGCGCTCAACGGGCCACGTTGTGCTATTTGCATTAGCACGTCGTCAACAAACGATCGACGTTCCTGCACAAGCTTCGCGATTTCTCTATAGACACCTTCCAAGCGCTCGGCTCGAGCCATACGCCACCGAAACAGCGGATGCATCCGAAAAGGTAATAGTGATGCTTCATGCCCCCAGTACTCAAATAGTTCACGATGACGTGGCTGAAACGTTTTAGCATCCAGCTTTGCCATATCGTATGCA
>JAOTYS010000317.1 GCA_029861795.1 Gammaproteobacteria bacterium
TTCCCTTACGCAAGACGATGCTGGCCCCAAGACAGATCAAGGCGGGCATGGAGTCTCCGATGGGTGAACCATTGGCAATATTGCCTACCAACGTGCCCGCATTTCGAATAGGCGGTGATCCGAAACGTCGATAAATTTCTTCTAGATCGGGGTAGTATTCGATTATTTTTTCGTACGCATCGGTCAGATTCACCGCAGCACCGATTTCTATATGCGTGTCGGATACATTGACAGCATCTAACGCTTTGACATCGCCGATGTAGATTATCCTAAGTAGATCCTTGTGCAGTTTGGTCACCCACAATCCCACATCAGTGCCACCTGCCAATATCGTGGCGTCAGGATGCTCGAGTGCAAGCTTTGCCAGGTCATCTGCGCTGGTTGGGGCAAAGTAGCGGAATTTGGCACTTACTGACAGTCGCGTTGTCCTTTGAATAGTACGTAGCTGTTTCATCAGTTCTTGTTCGCCACGCTTATCGTCGGATCCGCATGGCTGGGCTGCCCAGTTGGTCACATCTTTTTGCAGGTGCTTACTGTATTCATACATCTTGTGAGCAGCAGCGATAATAGGGCGGTACCCAGTGCAGCGACAAAGATTGCCGGCAAGGGCATCGTCGATTTGTTGTCGAGTAGGATGGGGATTATTCTTGTAAAGACCGAATAACGACATCACAAACCCCGGTGTGCAAAATCCACATTGCGAACCATGGCAATCCACCATGGCTTGTTGCGCCGGGTGCAGTCTGTTATTCATCGCGCTTTTGAGGCTTTCCACCGTGAACAATGCTTTGCCATCTAGGGTCGGTAAGAACTGAATACAGGCGTTGACAGAGCGAGCCCTAATTTTGTCATCGCGCAGTTCCGCGATAACCACGGTACAGGCCCCACAGTCACCCTCGGCGCAACCTTCTTTGGTTCCTGTTCGATTAATTCGTTCGCGCAGATAGTTCAGAACAGTGGTGGTGGGCTCGACGTCGCGGACTTCGTGGACCTTGTCGTCCAGCAGAAAACGAACTGTTGTTGCTTCGCTCATCTATCTTGCCTAGTGATCAGGCGGTAAAGCTTCTTTCCAGCCTGTAGCACGCAGATGTAATATTGTGCTCATTATATGACGTTTTAGCCACCATACGTGCATATGTCCCACTCGCAAGCGTCCCCTGTTAGTGACCGTTTTGATAGTAGCGCCGCGAGTCTCTACAGCGGTTTTGCCCGATGAATCCTGAACACCTTTTAGATTCTCCGTTAGGCAAAGAAGTCGAGTATTCGCGGCAATACGACGCACGCCTGTTGTATCCGATGCTCCGGGAGAATCTTTGGATAAAGAGAGGTCATACCAAAGCACCTTATGTTGGTGTAGATATTTGGAATGCCTACGAGATTTCATGGCTCAATAACAGGGGGTTGCCGCGTGTAGCTGTGGGAGAGTTCCGGGTCCCGTCTAATTCTCCTAATCTTATCGAGTCGAAATCTCTGAAGCTCTATTTGTGCTCCTTTGCCCAGACAAGATTCTCCGACAAAGAGAAAGTAACAGAAAGAATACAGTCGGACCTATCTGTTTGTGCTGGTGCGAACGTAGAAGTAGAAATTCGAAAGCTTGGTGAATGTCCGGAGCGCCTTAGCGAACTCCAAGGAACATGCCTTGATGATTTAGACATAGAAATTAACACCTACGAACGTAATTCTGATTTGTTACAAACTGAGGAGGGCGCAGAAATCAGGGAGACGATATACAGTAATTTGCTTAAATCCAATTGTCCGGTCACCGGGCAGCCCGACTGGGGTAGTGTCTTTATAGACTATGTTGGTTCCCCGATCGATCACGCAAGCTTACTTAGATACATCGTGTCTTATCGTGAGCACAGTGATTTTCACGAGCAGTGTCTTGAAAACATCTTTCTCGACATGCTTGAAAGATGTGGTCCAAGGGAGCTAGCCGTTTACGCACGCTATCTGCGTCGAGGGGGCTTGGACATCAATCCCTATAGAAGCAACAATCACCGATCGGTGGAAAATTGTCGCCTTGAGCGCCAGTAAGACAGAAAAGGTGACAGATTTATTTATTATGGGTGGGTCACATTAGCCTATCAGTGATTAATGGGGCCTGCATTGTAACGCTGCAATGACGACGGGGATTCGCGCCAGGATGCCGGGGGGTCTAATTCCCGTTGATCTTGGATCGGCTTTGCATTAGGGTCCAGGACGATTATTCTCGGGATTCAGCAGAGACAATCACCCTCTCGACGCAACCGCTGCTGGTTCAGGTTGTCATTCTGGCTCCACATTGGGAGGCAGGGGGCGGTTTGACTGCGTCGATTACATATAACGACGAGAGCAGTGTAGCGAAATAGTTTACCCAAACGGGCAAAGGAGAAAAGATGAACACCCCCATGAAGTATCTAGACAAGGCCTTGAGCAGCTTGCGCGATCTGGGTTTGGTACCGGATAAGACCGAGGAAGCGCCGATCATTGCGCTGATTAATCAGATCACCGACTTGGATGAAGACAGGATTGTCGCCATCGCGCGCACCCTTAGTCAGGCGTCCTTGTTTAACGAAGTTGTGCGTGAGCAGGTCAGTGCGATGGAGCTTGGCGAACGTTACGAGGAGATTACCGATGGCTTCAATAGTATTCGCGACGACGCCAAAGGCATGGTGGAGCAAATCGATGACGGCAGAATCGACACCTGGGAGCGGTTGCAAAATGTATGGATGAAGGTTACGCGTGGCGATATTCCGGGCCGCTTCGACAAGATCAAGACGGTTTATCTTGATGTTGCCAAGGATTCCAACGATCAGATCGAACGCGAGCATCTTATTCTCAATTCTTATTTGGATTTTCGTGCGGCGCTCAAAGAATCCGAAGTGTTGGCGTTGGAGGTGCTGAAGAAAGCGGAAGGGGTACTCGATGGGGCCAAGAAGGGTCTAGAAGACGCAATGCAGGCGGTGGATGACTATACCGGAGAGGAGGCAGCAGAACGGGCCAAACTCGAGCTTGCGCGCGACGAACGTATGCGTCAGGTACAGAATGAAGAAAAACGATACCAGATCGCCAAGGATCTGTCGGATAACTTAACAGTAAGTTACAACACCTCAGAAGTCATTATGGCGAGATTGATGCAGACGACTACAGCGAAACAGCGTGTCTACCAGCAAGCGATCAGCTTTTTTGGTACCAATGAGACGGTGCTGACGGCATTGAGCGCGTCGTTTACCGGCTTGCATGGTCTGCACGAGAGCACGCAAACACTAAATGCCATGAAAGAGGGTATTAGTAAGAGTTTGGAAGATTTGGCCGATATCGGCGGCAAGGTTCAGGAGGAAGCCCTCAAGGCGGGTTACGGACCGACCATACGTGCCGAGGCGGTGAAACGACTGGTCGATTCAGTAGTCAATTTTCAGGAACGATCACGCGAGATCATCAACGAGATGCGCAAGCTGAGCACGCAGAATGCAGAAGAAATCCGTGAAGCAGTAGAGGAGGGCAAGCAACGGCTGGCCCGACTGGTGGAGGAAGGCAAGGCCTTACCGCTAGCACCATTGTCTGAAACCTCAGTAGCTTCCTGAAACATCATCTGCTGCAGAGGCATGGCTGAGACCCAGACCGAAAAGCGTCCACTGGATGAAGTGATGTTGGCCATGGATGTGGTCGACACGCTTCGTCATCGCCAAGTGCTGGTGGAGCGCGAGCTCCACGCGGACGATCGCGACCAAAAACTAATCGAACGGTTGCGTGAAATCTATGCCTCGCAGGGTATTGATGTGCCCGATGCGGTGCTTGCTGAGGGGGTATCCGCACTCAAGGAAGAGCGCTTTGTATACAAGCCACCACAAGGAGGTCTGAGCGTTGCGTTAGCACGGCTTTATGTTGGACGCGGCAAGTGGGCGAAGCGCGGCGGTGTAGTGGCTGCGCTATTGGCTGTGCTTTGGGGGGGTAATCAGTTCCTCTTCGTACGTCCTGCGGAGCGTCTGCTAGAGCAACAAGTTGTTGAGCTCAATGCTGGAGTCCGCCAGGCAACGGACAAGTTGGATCTACTCGATCAGGACGTGAGTCGACTGCAGACCGCGCTACCTGAGGCGGTACAGGATGTAAGCGGCGCGCTCGCCGAGACGGCCAACGCGAGACGCAGAGTCGCCGAGCAGTCGTTGAGCGATGCACGCGTATTGATCGACTCTGCCTGGGAGTTGGCCCAGCGACCCAACATTGAACTTGATACCTATGAAGAAAAATCTGCGAGCGTAGAGGCCAGATTGACAAAACAGCGCGAGCTCACTGGCCGCGCATCCGCCGAAGTAGAACAGGCCGAAGCGGCGCTGCTGGCGATAACCTCCCTTAAAGGCTTGCCAGAGAAGCTTGCCGCAGAGCGTGATGCGGCACTGTCTGCAGCCAAGGTGGAGCAAGCGGCCGAACGAGCTCGACAACAATACGAGGGCGGCATGGCGGCGCTGCGGGCAGGTGACATGGACGCCGCCACTGCGGCGGTCGCGTCAATTAGAAGTCTACGGCAACAGTTGCAGCGAGAGTATGAATTGCGCGTGGTGTCGCGCCCCGATGAATTTAGCGGCGTATGGCGCATCCCGGAGCGCAATCCAAATGCGCGCAATTACTACGTGATCGTCGAAGCAGTCACCTCGGATGGCAGTGTGCTTTCCTTGCCCATTACCAATGAAGAAGATGGAAAAACTTATACCGTCAACAAATGGGGACTGCGGGTGGACGAGTCACTGTTCCAGCGCATCGGTGCAGATAAGCAAGACGACGGCATTGTTCAAAACCGGCGTTTCGCAGTTAAACAGCAAGGATATCTCGAGCCCGAGTATCTGATGCCCACCACGGGCGCGGCGATCACCGACTGGTAACTCAAGACCATGTGGACCGGCCGAAAAACCCTAAGCACCCTCGATCAGGGTCTGCAACAGGTGCGCGAGCGAGCGCAGGAAGTGGATCATGAAATTCAGTCGACCAGCACGGCACTGGTGGAGCTGCGCCAAGGGCAGGCGGAACGTTACAAGAACCTCGCTAGGGTTCGATTAGATCAATTGATCAGTGGCGACATAGTAGAGGGACTGGATGCTGCCGATCGACGTGTACAAGAACTGATAGCGGAAAGAGAGCAGGCGCTGGCGAAACTGCAACAGGATGTGGACACGGCGTATCAAAAGCAGTCAGAGTTTGAACGTGAACGCGAAATGGAGAGCGATCGCGTTGCCGAAGCGACTGAAGTGTTGGACAAAGCCGAGGCCCAAGTTCAGGCTCGGTTGCAAGATGATCCTGAGTATCAGGCGCAGCTCGCGAAGGCGCGCAAGGTAGATAGTGTTGCTCAGCACGCCGAGGAAAAGACCGAGCAGGCACAAACCGATCGCGTTGAGAAAGGAAAACCATATGAGTCCGATCCGCTGTTTAGTTACCTTTGGAAGCGCGGATTCGGCACGTCAGATTACTCGGCGAATCCCCTTACCCGCTTTCTAGACAAATGGGTGGCGCGACTGTGCAACTATCATGACGCCCGCCCAAACTATGCGATGTTGGTCGAGATTCCTACTCGCCTCGGGGAGCACGATGAAGGTGTACGTGCGGTCGCGGACGCTGAATTCGAGATCCTCAAGAACTTGGAAGAGACGGCCGCGCAAGCCGATGGTGTCCCGCAGCTGCGTGACGCCGTTGAACAGGCGGAGCGTCGTGTGGATGAGATAGATGATGCCGTACAACAGACTGAAGAGGGCAT
>JAOTYS010000318.1 GCA_029861795.1 Gammaproteobacteria bacterium
GATGCCGGCATGGCGAAAGATGCCGAGGTCGAATGCTTCCATCCGTTCTGAACAGACCAAAATCTCCATAGCGCCGGTATCAAGCACTGCGGACGGGCCGTGATCTAATGTCACCCCGGTCATCATGGGGCAGGTCACCCGATAGCGCCCGTCGGTAACCCTGAGTACTGTACCGGTAACCGTCAGCGGTCGACCCTCGAGATCGAGCGCCGGCATCGACGTTTTGCCGCCGAGCGCTAAGGTGACTTCGGCGCCAACCCCCACATTTATCATTGTTGCCACACTCTGCGGATCCCAAATCGGCCCCACCGCAACATTCTCCAGATGTTGGTTGATCGCTTCTTCGACTGTCTCCATTACGTCTTGAGTTCCTCCCGAGAACACGTTGTCTCCGTGATCAACTAACACGATGGGGCCATCGTCAAGGGCCTTCGCATAGGCAATGGAGTCGGCAACGGGCTCTACGTCATAGACAAACTCGGCGCGGCGCTGCCACGCAAGTTGAGCGAGGTCGGTTTCAAGAGTTTTGCCCCGGGTAGTGTCGCCGTCACTCACAGTAACGATAGATAAACCGACATGGGGAATGTCTGCCATCGGAAAACCGCCGAACACGGACGAGTTTAGTACCTCGCCCGAACGCTCTGCAGCCATCGCGCAATCCATGATATCTTTCATCGGTTGCATTGACGGCGTTTGCCTTAATGTGTGAGTCAACATTGGTACCCACCGCCAATGTATAACCGGTGACACCTCACGCTTTAGGGCGCGGATCAAAGTACGACCGCAGCGCTCAGCCGTCTCGTGCATATCGATATGTGGGTATGTGCAATAGCCGGTGATGACGCTGGCATGGTCGATCATCGCCTGGCTCATGTTGGTGTGGAAATCTAGGGCCACCGCGACGGGAACATCCTCGTTGATTGTGCGCAATCGACGCAATAATTCCCCCTCCCCATCCGAATAACTCTGCGTCACCATAGCGCCGTGTAGATCAAGCAACACCGCGTCGCACCCCTTTGTGACGGCCTGACACACGGAGTCCACCATCTGCTCGAACGCATCGTCACTCACAGGCCCTGAAGGTGCGGCACTCGCCGCAACCGGCAACACGATCTCGGCGCCCTCCGCCCGCGCGAGATCGATAAACGCCCCCAGGCAGGTCCGGGTTCCGAGATATTGCGCAATAGCATCATCTCCGCTGGGCGGACGCCCGTCCTTTTCCCCCACGGCAAACGCTTTGAGTGGTGTGGGGATGGGCGAGAACGTGTTGGTCTCATGACTGATGCCGGCGACTACAAAACGGTATGCCATTGTTAGTCCTCGCGAATGCGGTGGGAGTAGATTGAGCCTACTGTATCTACATATCGAGTGGAAGTCGGCGTTTGGGATGTGATCGTGTCAGATCCTCGTAGACATACCGCGCTGTGATAGTACGCGAAAACCATTAACTAGCGACCCGAGGCCTCCTGTACCATCCCGCTCCATGACCGAAAACGTAATTAAGGATAAGGTCGCTGGTAATGTTGGTCTGATGGTGTCCACCAGTATTTGGGCCACAATGTTTCCGGTTACAGAGAGTCTTTTACAAACATGGGACCCCATTGCGATTACGGCGGGGCGTTTGACAGGCGGAGCAATCATCCTGCTCACTGCTCTGGCATTAACGGGAAATTTTGGACGTGCTATTACGAACGTCCCATGGGGAAAGCTGATTCTATTGGGGATAGTCGGCGTATCAATTTCCACCCTTGCGCTCGCCTATGGGATCAAACATTCCGGCGCAGTGGAGTCGGCATTGATTGCTACAACAAGTCCGATTCTTGCTACGTTGTTGGTCTACTTGTTCTACTCAGAGCCGCTGCGTAAAGGCATTGTCGGCGGCGTGTTGCTCGCAGTCGCCGGCGGTATTTGCACGGTTTTTGCCGATGGTCAAGGACTCGAAGGATTCCAGGGTGGGGAACTATTCATTTTAGCCGCCTTGAGCATGTGGATATGGTACTCCTACAATTGTCAGCGTTGGCTGAGAGGCATTCCACAGCTAGGCATCGCGGCTTTGACCGTAGCGGCCGGCGCACTCGTTTTAGACATTTGGATTGCCCTGGCTGAGCTCATGAAGCTTACGAACGTCAGCTTTGATACATCCTCCAACCAGCTAATTCTGGTGGGTTATCTCGCTCTGGGCCCCGCGTCGTTTTCGCTGTTTCTCTGGCACTTTGGGGTGAGCCGCATTGGCATAACTGTCGCTTCGATGTACGGCAACCTCGTGCCAATAGTAGTGGTGCTAATCGCTGTCGCGTTCGGTCGTTATCCCACGGTACTTCATCTCATCGGTGGAGCGTTGATAATAAGTGGGGTTCTATATGCGCAGCTTAGGAACCTCAAAGGTGCTGCGGTGTGAATGCCCTGACACGTTCGGCGAGATCCGCTCCAGTCATGGGAACTTGAATCGGTCAAATGAATGCCTGACTGACAGCGGAAACTCTCTTGTAAAGAAAGCACGGAAGATTGGCGTGTTTGGTCTTTGGAACAATCCGGCTAGCGCCTGGCAATCCGATATATCACCTGATCTTCACCTGACCAAAGTGTCCGGAAAAAATCTGGATTTTCCGATACGAAGTGAAGAAATGCATCACCATAAGAGAGACTCGTTTTCATTATGTTTTGACCCCAGTGTTTTCCGGATTGCCCGGTTTTACTGTGTGCGCCATCTTTTCTGTTCACGACCAGCAGCCAACCACGGTAATTATTAAAGTCGCTTCGGGTGTATCTAGGTTTCCGCAGATCGAGCATTCCCCCACCAAAAAATTTATGCGCAGGGTAATTATGGTTTGTGTAGGCATTTGTCGAATACCCCGTTACGGGATCGGTGAGAACCAGGCTATCTTCCATCGTATTAAGGCGACTGAACAGTTCCGACCAGTATCTCGCGTCGTTGGATGCAGACACTGGTTTCAACATCTCGAATTTGCTGAACTTGTTGATGAAAAATCGCCCCTCAAACGGGAACAAGGTAATCACCAGCAATACAGCCACCATGGCTGAGCGGCCGCGATTCAGTACAGAACCCGACAAACTGGACTGAATCGATCGTACGAGAAAATAGCCTCCTGCTATCTCGAGCGGCACCACGAAAGTGACTCGCCACAAGAGCTCCGGCCAGGAAATGCGTAGAAAAAGATCGGTAAATACCGGATTAAAGACAGTCAGCACCGGGACGATCATTCCAGCCGCAATAACCGGGCTTTTCCGAAGTTCCCGGCCACTCAGAAAATACAGTATATAGACGAGCACACCCCAGACGGTAAGGACCTGGTAAAACTGGTAGTCCGGTTTCAGGATATACAGATTGTGCAAAAACGGTAGCAGCGCACCAATATCCGTCATCACGCCCTGCGATAACGGGTTATGGCGAACGACACTCACATACAGGTAAGCATGAATAGCCAGATATCCAAAAGCGACCAGACCAGCGATAAGCAGTATCTTGCCGTGCGCCGAAAATTCCGTCACTTGCTGCTTGCGGACAATCCGCCATGCATATATCAGCGTGATGGTACCCCCCATCGTTAGAAGAAAAAGTGTCTCCTGCTTGTGCAACATCGTCATAACGATTGCAGCGATTACTGCAAATAGCAACCAGCGGTCGATAATCGCTGTACCGGCTAAATATCGCCATAAAGAAAGCAAAGCCGCCATATAGATGACATAATTGAGATACACGGGGCCCAGTGTGTAATATCGAAAAAACGAAAATACACTCAGGCCGAAATGGAAAACAAACAATAAGCTGGCGCCAGCCGCCATGGCCGAAAGTGTGCGTTCCTGTTTAACTACAGGCCGCAGAACCTCGGCGCTGAAGAAATAAAACGCAATCACGATCAATACCGAGTTAACAGCGCTGATCCATGGCAGGGCTTCGTCAACTTCCAGTCCCGATATCCAGATAGTTTGACCAACAAGCATGTACCAATGCTGCTGGATCTTCGAGAAGAGTAGAGGAAAGTTGTAATAATCCAGCCCGTTCCGTGCCACGATGTCTTCATACGCTTCCCTGATATGTGCAAGATGCCATATCGCATCCGATGGTATCTCGACATATGGGCCCGCCCAGTACGCATAGCCCGCAACGCATATACCGAGGACTATGGCAGTCCACGTAGAAAAGGTGATCCCTGCTAACATGCCTCGAATCGAGAACGCTACACTACGGCGGGCTTCCTGTACCACCCAGATAACGGCGACGAGAGAAAACAGCGACCCCCACAGGAAAACATAGGATTGGGTGTTCGCCTGAAGCAGCTTCGCCACCAGCATTGCAAGCACCGCAAATATGATCGACAACGCAATTGTGAACAGAAAACGCGGCCGATCGTAACCACATATCCGCACCAGGGCGTAACCCGGTAGTAAAAGCAAAGTCAAGTAAACTAAGGCGAATACCACTATCTATTGCCCCGAACGAGACAATACAACTTTAATGGTTGTCAGGATAATGAACAAATCGAGCACCGGGCAGGTGGTTTTTTATGTAGTACATTTTTATGTAGTACAGATGGTACCCCAGTTTTCTAAGAGTATCCTCAACCAACGTGCCATGGGGTTACGTGACCTGGTCCCAGCCCGTCATTCCCGGTTTCACCAGGTGGCGCAGATCGTAATACGGATCTCCTCCAGCACGTTGTCGAACTCCGGTCTCTCCGGTCGTGGCCCTACAAAACTCATGTCGCCCTTGAGGACATTCCACAGTTGTGACAACTCGACTATTCTTGTCTTACGCAGCTACCGTCCAATAGTTGTTCCAATCCCATGTACTGAAACAACATCTTGTTTACGTGCTCCACGTCGAAACTCTCTTCGGCTATTCTTCGTGAGGCGCGCCCAAATTGTTCGATCAGTGCTGGCTGTTCGACAAACCGGCGCATTGCCTCAGCCAGCGCCTGTGAGTTGCGCGGAGGTACGAGCAATCCGTTTACACCATTCTTAACGAGATCCCGACAGCCGGGTACGTCCGTCGTAATAACAGGCAATCCGGTCGCCATCGCTTCAAGAATCGAACGAGATAGTCCCTCTCGATATGAAGGCAAGACGAAGACGTCGGATGCTAACAGTTGCGGCCTGACGTCCTCTGTCACGCCAAGGTAGGCAATTGTGCCGAGATTCACGGCATCCTGGATCTGTTTTCTGTCCGATCCACCGGGGTTGTCATCGTAGGGTCCGAGAATCGCGACCTCGATGTTGTGCGACGACAGAGCACTCGCGGCCTGCAGCAGTTCCCCAAGCCCTTTGTCCTGCAACAGTCTTCCGACAAACAAAAAACGGATGACGGGCGATTTCTTATAATCAGATTTCGCGCTGAAATAATCGAGATCAATTCCCGTGCCGGGGATCACCACCGCCTTCCCGGATGTAACAAGGCGCCGTGAAACAAACAACTCGCGATCGCCGGAATTCTGAAAAATCACTTTATCAACAGAGGAAAACAGGACCCGGTAGGTCATGTCGATTGCTGTCCTGAACAATTTCTTGAAGTATCCTTCACCGATAAATACGTAGCCAAGACCCGTTACCATGCAAAATTGCCGATACCGCCGTCTAAATACATTGAGCAAGGCAGCGTATAGATTCGGCTTAATACTGAAACTCATCACGCGCGCAGGCTGCAGTTGGCGTAACAAGGTTCCAAGGCCCAGTATCGAGCGTACCTCCGAAATCG
>JAOTYS010000319.1 GCA_029861795.1 Gammaproteobacteria bacterium
GCATGCTGAAGGTCGGTTCATGGCCGCGAGCTGCCCTTCCACTACAGTTTAATCGAGATCAATGTAGCACTGACCGGGCAAGTTTGAGCTTGCACATACTAGTGCGTCTTGCGTGACTGCGTCGGCTGAGCTTCTTCCTCATCGACTTAGTCTTCGATACGCTCACACTCGCCATCGAGAAGACGTGGCTTGGCCAGTGCTGCGACCCGCCGCTTTAGATCTTCCAAATTTGCCGTTGTACGCTCGGTTCGAGACGTAGGAAGGTTGCGGAGAAGCTGGCGTTTGTCGAATACAACTGCCTGAATTACCGCCATGTCCTTCGCTTTGATGGGGACGCGCTGTATCTCTTTGGTCTTGGGGTCCATGTGACAATCGCCGTGCTCTAGTCGATCACGTAACTCCTCCGTGGCCTTGTTATTAACTCCGTGTAAAGGGCATCTAATTCTTCATTCTTTTCTGTGCGGATGCGATCAATGGTTGCGGCGGCAGGAGCAGTTCATTCATCAACTTGGGGAGCACGGTTGTTCAAAGGGATACATCGGTCGAATTCTCGGAGTGGGCAAGGCCGCACTTAACCGAGCATACAAACGCGGAGAGATCGCTACTGTTCCTTATGTCTTGACCGGCTCGAAGGGCAGGGAGCGTGAGCGAATCCTGAGCCTGGACGAAGCGGCAGCGCTGTTCAATGCAGTGGATGCCGAGCACATGCTGATGTACCTTCTGCTCGCGTTCAACACGCTGGCTAGGCCCGAGGCAATCCTTGAGCTTCGGCGGTTTCAGTTAGATCTGGACAATCGATTAATTCGTCTGAATCCACCAGCGCGGGAGCAGACGAAGAAGCGACGACCGACTCTGCCCATAACAAACACACTGTTCCCCTGGCTCCAGAATACGAAGAGCGATGTGTTAGTGAACTGGCGTGGAAGACACCTTAACTCCATAAAAAAAGGATTCCGACGCCTCAGAGAACGTGCGGGACTGGATGCTGACGTGATCCCGTACACCGTGCGTCACACTATGGCCACCGAGTTGAGGAAGCGGGCGGTACCGGCGTGGGAAGTGTCTGGTTTCTTAGGTCACAAGTCTCATGGGAGTACGGATCGCTATGCTAAATATGCGCCCGACTACTTGGGCCAAGCGGTTCAGGCAATTGACCAGTATTTCTTCGAGCTTCAGCCTTTGGTGAAGCAGACTCTGGTGTTTGGGGAAGGTGTGCGTGTTAGTTGCGTGTTAGAGGCTAGGAAGTGAGTGGTGCTAAGTTGTTGTAATCATTGGTCGGGGTGAGAGGATTTGAACCTCCGGCCCCTGCCTCCCGAAGGCAGTGCTCTACCAGGCTGAGCTACACCCCGATGTGTATAGATCGCTTGTTCGGTGAATAACGGCAAGCGGCGCCGTGGGGCTCTTAGTGTATCAGCTTGATGCTTGGGCATACATACATGCCTTTATTTCTGGGGGATGAGACGCGCTGGCTCTGTATTCCGGAGAGTAAAGAGGCAGCGATGGGATTAGTAAGTGCGGTCGACGACGAAATCGGCGAGGTTCAGCAGCGCCTGCTTATAAGACGAGTTAGGCAATGCGACGAGCGCTTGCTTCGCCATTCGCGCCTGTTCTCTTGCGCTACGCGCCGAGTATGCCAGCGCGCCAGTGGATTCTATGATCGCCAGTAATTCGTCGATGTATTCGCGCCCACCATTTTTGATTGCATCTCGTACCAGCTTTTGTTGGTTATTGGTGCCATGTTGTAAGGCGTTAATTAAAGGCAACGTGGGTTTGCCTTCCGCGAGATCGTCACCGACATTCTTGCCGATGTCATCGCTGCTTCCGGTGTAATCCAATACATCGTCGACTAGCTGAAAAGCGGTGCCGAGGTACATCCCGTAATGTGTCAGCGCACGTTCGATGGCTGCTGGCTGATTGCTTACAACGGCACCTAGTTGTGCCGCCGACTCAAACAGCTTGGCTGTCTTGCGGCGAATTGTGTCCAAGTATTGTTCTTCAGTGACTGCAGGTGAGTGACAGTTCAAAAGCTGTAAGACTTCACCTTCAGCGATGGTGTTAGTGGTCTTTGCCATCACCTCCATCACCGCCATATTGCCCACTCCCACCATCATCTCGAATGACCGTGAATAGAGAAAATCACCCACTAAGACGCTGGCTTCGTTACCCCAAATCTGGTTTGCGGAAGCCCGTCCACGCCGCATGGCAGAACTGTCCACCACGTCGTCGTGTAACAACGTCGCGGTGTGAATGAATTCGATAATTGCAGCGAGCGCAATGTGGTCGTCACCGCTGTAGTCACAGGCCTTGGCGCTGAGTAACACCGTCATCGGTCTCATCCTTTTGCCACCACTGTGGATGATGTAGGCGCCCATGCGTTTTATCAGGGCGACATCGGACTCGAGTCGATTGTTGATGTACCTGTCCACCGCCTGCATGTCGGCGCGAATGAGGTGCTCAATCTCAGTAAGCGTCGAATCCGGTCGGACTGGCGCCCGGACAGATGGGGCGCGAAGGCTGAGGGAGGCTGTGGTCACACCGGATACTCTACCAGGATTGTATGTTTTATTTGACTCGCCCCAGGATGCCGTTGTTCACTGAAACTTTCAAGTTTGTGTGGGCTCGGGGTGGGGTGGAATTTGACCTGAAATCGGCCCATCGCTAGAATCGCGCGCTGTTCCGACTATTCTGAGATCGGGTCGCTCTCGCGGTGCTTGGAAGCCGAATTTCTGTGGAGAAACAATCATGTATGCGGTAATCGAGACCGGCGGCAAGCAATTTCGCGTGGCCATAGGCGACAAGCTCAAAGTGGAGACCATACCAGCAGACGCCGGCGCAACAGTGGAATTGGAGAAAGTGTTGATGATCGCCGATGGTGACAAGGTAGAGGTAGGGACGCCCCACTTGGACGGCACCAAGGTGCTCGCGACTGTCGTGTCCCATGGCCGCGGAGAGAAGATCCGCGTCTTCAAGATGCGTAGGCGAAAAAATTATCGCCGTAGTCAAGGTCACCGCCAAGCCTTCACCGAGCTTGAGATCACTGGTATCGGTGATGTAAAAGCTGAGGCGCCGCGAGCTAAGAGGACCGCTGCCAAGAAAGAGATCAAGTCAGAAGACGTCCTCGAGCAATCCACAGCGCCTGGAGGAGCAGACGACCTGACTCAAATTGATGGTGTCGGCCCGGTGCTGGCAAAGAAGCTAAATGACATTGGCATCACCCGTTTCGAGCAGATCGCAGTGCTCACTTCGGAGGACATTGTGCGTATCGATGAACAGTTCAATTTTAGCGGTCGGATCGAACGTGATAATTGGATTGAGCAAGCGAAAAAATTGAGTGCGGAACGCGATCAGTCATAAGAAACAACGCGTCCGCTTGATGTTTAACATAGAGGGTTAAACAAATGGCACACAAGAAAGCAGGAGGTAGCTCACGCAACGGTCGTGATTCGGAATCGAAACGACTGGGGATCAAGCGCTACGCCGGTGAGAGCGTGTTGGCGGGCAACATCTTGGTACGTCAACGAGGCACCAAGTTTCACGCCGGGCGCAACGTCGGTGTGGGTAAGGACTACACTCTTTTCGCCAAGGCTCCTGGACAGGTGAAGTACGAGACAAAAGGCCCGCGCAGCCGTAAGTTCGTGAGCGTGGTGACCGAGTAGACATCACTAAAAACCAACGACCCGCAAGCCTCGCTCTGGTATCAGGGCGGGGCTTTTTTGCGAGTGGCGCGGAGCAATTTGAGGCGGTGTTTGTGAGTAGCTGTCAACGAATGTCGATTCAGATCACCCGTCGACTTGCACGGTCATTCCCGCCCCCGAATAGATCCTGTCCTCGCGAAAGCGGAGATCGAGGGCAGGCTGTAGCGGGATTGCAGACAATTACGATGGTGAAACGTCGCTGTTTCTAGATACCCTTGTGCACGGGCATGACAGTGGGCATACAAAACAGTCGATTTTTTTCAATCGAATGCATGCATTCAAGCTTTGTTTAGTCACAAATGTAGTGGTTTATGAGAGAGTACTGTCTGAGATCTACCCGTGAGTGGCCATGAGATTCGTCGATGAAGCTGTTATCACCGTTGAAGCTGGTCGCGGCGGTAACGGTTGTTTGAGTTTTCGCCGCGAGAAGTACATCCCCAAAGGAGGTCCGGACGGTGGTGACGGTGGCAGTGGCGGTGATGTCTATGTGGTAGCCAGCGCGGATCTGAACACGTTGGTGGACTTCCGTTATACGAGAGAGTTTAGAGCCCAACATGGTCGTCATGGCCAGGGTAACAATCGGTCAGGTAAGAGCGGTGACGATTTGTTTGTCACAGTACCAGTAGGGACCACGGTCACCGCAGTAGAAACAGGTGAGTTGATCGGTGATTTGACCAGGGCGGGTGAGCGACTGCTGGTCGCGCAGGGAGGGAAAAGCGGTGCGGGCAACGCACGGTTTAAGTCCAGCACCAATCGTACTCCACGCAAGACAACAACGGGGAAACCCGGCGAAACTCGGCGGTTGCGCTTGGAGCTCAAGGTGCTCGCCGACGTGGGGTTATTGGGCTTGCCTAATGCAGGTAAGTCTACTTTCCTACGCGCGGTGTCGCACGCGCGCCCTAAAGTGGCGGATTATCCTTTCACCACACTCCATCCCGAACTTGGAGTCGTGAGCTTGGATCGAGGGCGCGGTTTTGTCATTGCTGATATCCCGGGAATTATTGCTGGCGCCTCTCAAGGTGTTGGACTAGGGTTGCGGTTTCTGCGTCATCTCAGCCGCACCCGTCTGTTGCTACAATTGCTGGAGGTTACCCCCGGACAAAGTGACGAAGAGGTGATTACAGGTGCCCAGCAAGTGGTACAAGAGTTAGAGGCGTTTAGCGGCGAGCTCGGGTCCCGCGAACGCTGGCTGATATTCAACAAGTTGGACTTGATTCCAGCGCAACAGGGTGTCGAACGCTGCACGCATATCCTGAAGACGCTTCAGTGGGGCGGACCGTGGTTTAAGATCTCTGCTCTTACGGGACAGGGATGCCGCGAGCTTACCGAGAGGATCATGACACGTCTGGAAGAGCTTGATGATTCTGAGGAGAACAGTGAGCAAGGCAACTGAATCAGCTAGCGGCAAGGTCGGACAACATAAGGCCGCTAGTCGTCAGCTGCTGACACGTGCATCACGTTGGGTGATTAAGGTAGGCAGTGCGCTACTCACCGATGCGCGGGACACTGTAAACCAATCTCTGATCCAAGACTGGGCATCGCAAATCGCGCAGCTGCGAAGCGACGGTACCGACGTGTTGTTGGTTTCGTCGGGTTCGATTGCGGTGGGAATTCAGAGACTAGGATGGCGCCATCGACCCCATGCGGTTTATCAGCTCCAAGCGCTGGCCGCTGTTGGACAGATGGGGCTTATCCAACTTTACGAGTCTGCGTTCCAGCAGCACGGTTTGCGCACAGCGCAGGTATTACTGACGCACGCGGACCTGGCGGATAGACGTCGCTACTTGAATGCACGCAGTACCTTGCGCGCGCTGTTGGAGCTCGGGGTGATTCCGGTTGTGAATGAGAATGACACGGTGGTGACAGATGAAATCCGTTTTGGGGACAACGATACTTTAGCGGCGCTGGTGGCCAATTTAGTGGAGGCGGAAGTGCTGGTCATTCTCACCGATCGGGACGGCCTGTACCGCAATGATCCGCGCACCATCCCCGACGCGGAATTCATAGCTGAAG
>JAOTYS010000320.1 GCA_029861795.1 Gammaproteobacteria bacterium
AAAACTCTCGCGGATTCAAGCCATATTTTTCTGGTTCAACGACTTCCAATATTTTCCATGGAACCGAATCATCTCCTATTGGTTGAGTCGCCAGATCGATTGACTGATTTGGGATTTCGTTGCCCTGTTCATCCACTAATAGTAGTACCTTCGGCCTGAGTTGTTGAATGCGGTTACGACCTACCACAACACCGATATGACCGGTATTAAGTAACACAAAGCTTCCTAGGGGAAAGAGTCCTACGCATTCTATAAACTGCTCGATCATGGCCTTGGGGAACCACTTGTCACCCAATCCGTAAATCGACGTCAAGGCATCAAACGAAGTCTGGGCTGGGCGATGGGGACGAGGGCTAACTAATGCTTCATAGGTGTCTGCCATGCCTGCGATTGTACTGAACGGGGTAATCAGATCCCCCGATATCCCGTGGGGATATCCGCTGCCGTCTTGGCGCTCGTGATGGGATCGAACAATATCCATGATCTCGGTCGAAAATTCCTGATGACCGAGCATTTCTGTTGCGGCATCTACGTGCCGACAAACAAGAGATCGCTCTTTCGAATTTAGTTCACCACACTTGTTTAACACCCCCCGGGGAATGCGGACTATGCCAACATCTTGCAACAAGGTGCCTGTTCCGAGCGAGCTTAGAGCTTCTTCTGGCAGTCCTAAATGTCGGCCCATCGTTAGCGACAATATGGAAACAGCCACGGAATGGAAATACGTGGAAACATTGCGATCCTTCAACCGAACGAGCCAGCCAAGTGCGTCCGGATTGCGGACAACACTCTTGACTAGCCGTCCAACAGTATGCTGAACCTTGTCTGCGTCAAAAGGCCGACCTGCTTGGATATCTTTGACGATCTTGGCATAGACTCCTTGTGTGTCCTTTAAGATTTCACGGGCGACGGTAATCTCTTCCTGGAACGGGGACTGATCTTGATAACCTGATTGATCCTCGTCGGTCTCTTGCCGATTAGGTGTTGCCGCTCCCAGATACACTGAAAGAATCTCGGGCAATGGTTCGCTTATGAGTTGCTGCTCCTCGTCGCGGAATTCGATGTTTCCGTCGTAATGGATCTTGAGCGCAGCCGATCCGGATTCATAAGAACAACTTGCCACAACCGGAGAATCTTTTGCAGATTGATAATTTTTTCCTCCACTAAAAGGAAACCATTTCTTAAAGCCTCGAAGGCTTGATTCAATCCGTTGCTGTTTGTTGTCGAGATCTGTATCTGATTCCCGATCCTTTTCGAGTTTCTTTTTCCGATATTTTTGCGATTTAATATAACGAACGTTTCGTAACTCTCCGCTGTGTTCGACGATTTGTGGGGCAAGCGATTTCTGGTCGGCGTCGTTCCCATTTTTGAAATCCACGCATTGCGGTACATCTATATAAACGTATTCACATATTCTTTGAACTTTTTCGATATCCCCTCGAGAAGCAATAGTGAATCCTTGGAGTTCGAAAGGCGGTTCAAATCCGACTTCGCTCCAAGGGCGGTCGAGCTCCGACACGTACATCCCTTCCCGCAGCTCGTACACTGATACTTTCTGTTTCACAGCTCGAAGAACTCCTATATTTAACGGTCTTTACCCACGACCTCCCTTTGCAGTGGGTGAGGCTCCAATCGAAATCGATTTACCTATCTGAATAATAGTCTAATATCTCAATGCGGCTCGGGAATTGGCGTAAACTAACGTCAACAATGCAAAAAAACGTAAATTCTCGTTGTAAGACGATCTAGGACTGAACTCATGTCCAAACCGCTTGTTGGAAGCAAAGCACTTGTGACTGGGGCTGCCAGCGGCATTGGTCGCGCAGTGGCTATTGCATTGGCCGATGCAGGGGCGAATGTTGCCGTGACCGACGTCGCTGCCCTGGAAGAAGTGGCTGCAACGATAGGTCCAGGTGTGTTTGCACAGCAAGCGGATCTGCTTAAAGAGAAAGAGATCGTATCGATGGTAGGGAACGCGAGACAAGCGTTGAATGGATTGGACATTTTGGTGCAGAGCGCGGGCGTTGATCGTGAGATGCCACTGCTCGATACAACGGCTGCAGATTTCGATTGGCTCATGGGGATCAATCTGCGGGGGCAATTCTTGTGTGGCCGCGAGGTGATTCGGGCGATGGCGGCGTCAGGCGGTGGGCGTGTAATCAATATCGCTTCGGATTTGGCTTACCTGGGTCGAGCTAGCGTCTCACCCTACTGCGCGTCGAAAGGGGCAATGATATCGCTGACCAAGGCTTGGGCCCGGGAATTCGCTCCGAATATTCTGGTGAATGCCATCGCACCGGGACCCATCGATACACCGCTGCTCGACTTTGACAACAAGGGTGACGACATCAAGGCAGCAGAACTCGCCAACCCATTAGGTCGAATCGGCCGACCCGAGGAGGTGGCGTCGATGGCTGTGTTCCTCGCCGGCCCGGGGGCAAGCTTTATCACTGGTCAAACATTCGGCGTGAACGGTGGTTCAGCGATGTGGTGAGCAATCAGGGCGAGGTCTTACTGTTTTTTACCGTGTTTGCCCGCCTTTAGCTCATCAACCAGGTGGAACACACGTCCCAGAATGTTATCCCAAACGGCAGTGTATCCATCCCAAGGCGTTGAGTCTGTCCAAGACTCAGCATCTTGCAATCGCAAGTCACTGAGGCGCTTCGTTAATCGCTCGCGTTGCATACGAATTTCCTCGAGGTGGCTCTCAAACAAAGGACTTATGGGGCCTCTCTTTTCCGCCTGCGTTTTGACTGATTCCAGCTCGGAGATCGATTGATCGACCCGTGCCAAATCTCCCTCGAGCTTTTTTATCTTAGACTTGATGTCCACAGTCACCATCGCCTAGCTTCCAATGATATTGATCAATATATTCTTACGGGTTGCTCCACGAACGCCTTGATCTCGATCAATCTATGAAAGGATATGGCCCCGAAAGTCTTCAGGATATGATGAGAGCTGCGTCGAAAGTTCTTGGCTATCCAGCTCAAATCGATGCAAAAGTCATCTAATTCCGGTTCGATCGGTTTCAAACCTGAAAGTTATCAGTCTATGTGTTGACATGGGGAAACTGGCTCTCTCTCTGCTAATACTGTTACTGGTATACGCAGTATTTAAGGAAACTGAGATTACTCATCCGCCAGGTATGATAGCTCCGAATACGCCTGTGCAAGTAAAAATACAAAGCGCTCCGAGTTTTGATTACGAAGGTTACGCAATCTTTCCTTTAGCGAAATTTCACGCAAAAGCCCGAGTGTTATCGAGGGAAAACTATTACTTTGGTCGGCAAGCTAAGTTGTCGCCTATTGATCTTGCGCTTGGATGGGGTCCGATGTCTAACGATGAGTTTCTCGAGAACATATCGATATCACAATCGAATCGTTGGTACAGATGGCGTACCAAAGATTTTTCTATTCGGAGAACGGATATAGAAAGGAACAGCGCTAACATGCACCTCATACCGGCGAATCAGGAAGTCAAAGATAGGCTTAAGAAAACGAAGAAAGGTAGCTTGGTTGAGTTCAGCGGGTATCTTGTAAAAGTAAAGACGAATGACAATTGGGAATGGGCAAGTTCTTTGACCCGGAACGATACTGGTAGCCAGGCGTGCGAACTAGTCTGGGTTGAGGAATTCAGCATACATTGACGTTTCCTTCCCCGGTGCTTTCGGTGATCGCCTGGTCAAGCAGGACGAGTAACAATCAACTGATCTTGTTATTGGTGATTTATCTGATACTTACGGTTTACTCTCCTTCGAGTAGTATACGTCCGATCTGGGTTGGGACTAGATGGTGTTCCTAGGGGATAAGATTTGTGTTGCGAATGTACAGGTGGCGACCAATACGGCAACCACGGGACTGCTAGACGGGAGTGTCGTTGGCATGACGATCTCGATGCCCCTTTACGTATCCACTATCTCCAGATGATTTCCATCACACAATGGCTCGAATCTCTCCGGCTCGGGCAATACGCCCAGGCGTTCGAGGAAAACGACATCGACTCGGCACTACTGTCTGATCTGACCGACGATCATCTGGAGACCATCGGTATTACCTCCGTTGGTCATCGAATGCGGATCCTGAAAGCGATCAAAACGTTGGATGGTGACACCGACGCTGCAATGGTCGAAGCTCACGAGACCGCAGCGCCACTTCCGAGCGTAACAGCAACAAGCGAAGCCGAGCGCCGCCAGCTCACTGTGATGTTTTGTGACCTCGTAGGTTCGGTGGAATTGGGCGAACGTATGGACGTCGAGGACTACCGGGATTTGCTCGGTCGATTCCGCAAAGTTGTGGTGACAGCCGTAGAAGGTCACGGTGGTTTTGTGGCGCGCCATCAAGGAGATGGACTGCTAGTCTATTTCGGTTATCCCCAGGCGTACGAGACCGACGCGGAGCGCGCTGTGGCCGCGGGACTCGGCGTTGTGCAAGCAGTACTGGGACTCGAGCATCCCTACGATGTCGAGCCGGCAGTGCGCGTCGGTATCGCGACAGGGCCGGCGGTGGTTGGCGATGTGCTGGCTACGGGCTCGTCGCGGGAGTCAGAGTTCGCTGCACTCGGACCTACGCCTAACCTTGCGGCCAGGGTGCAGGGCCAGGCTGCTGAAAATACGGTACTGGTATCGGAAACGACACAACGGTTGTGCGCGGGGCTATTTGAATTTGAGAAACTGTCTCCGCGGAAAGTGAAGGGAATTTCGGATGAAATCACGCCATACCGCGCCCAACGCGGGGTGCGTGGTGCGTCGCGTTTTATGGCCAGAGCCGGCGCGGAGCTCTCGCCCTTCGTTGGCCGGGAAGAGGAGGTCGAACTACTCGCCCGTCGCTGGTTCCAGGCGAACGATGGGCATGGGCAGGTTGTACTGCTACTCGGAGAAGCGGGGATTGGAAAATCTCGACTAACCGAGCGTCTGCGTGACCAGATCTCGACAGAGCCCCACCATGAGTTGCTTTTTCAATGCTCGCCCGACGCCACTAGTAGCGCACTGCATCCAGTGATTGCAGCGCTCGAGAAGACATTGGAAACAGCGGGCGCAGGTGATGACCAGGACGACCTGGAGAGACTGCGTCTGCACCTTGGTCAGATCGGTGAGAGCAGCGATGAATCTTTAGATTTGCTCGCCGCACTTATTTCGCTACCAACCAAACAACGGTTTCCTAATCTCGAGGTGCTCGACGCAGCACAGATTCGCGAACGTACCCTGCGCACGCTGGTGCAATACATACACAAGCTTGCCGACCGCGACGCCTTGCTTTGCGCCTTCGAGGACGTACACTGGGCGGATCCCTCAACTAGAGAGCTTATCGGTCAGCTGGTCGAGACAATAGAAAACGAACGAGTATTGATACTAATGACGAGTCGCCCTGGGTTCGAAGCGCCATGGATGGACTTCGCTCACACCAGCATAACGACCCTGACGCAGCTACCGCGCGAGCAAGGCCAGCGCCTTGCGCAGGCTATGGCCGCGGAGATGTCGCCGCTTTCACCGGACATTGTCGAGACCATCGTGTCGCGAGCGAGTGGTAACCCGTTGTTTATCGAAGAGCTTACCCGCACCGTGGTGCAATTGGGTGCCAGCGCCACCGAGCATCGCCAATCGATTCCGGCAACGCTGCACGATTCGTTGATGGCCCGCCTCGATGACGGCAAG
>JAOTYS010000321.1 GCA_029861795.1 Gammaproteobacteria bacterium
TGATCAACCACGTATCTGATATCTGCGATGGTTTCTGGTTCGATTGGGCTATAAATGTTTTCCAACTCTGGAGGCCAATTTCCATCGTGTTCCAAACAATACCATACAAAGTACTCGATGCTTGACTCATATTGGGCGCAAAAATAATCATTGGATAATGTAGTCAAAATACCGTACAAAATGGTTTCGGCGCTCTTAATCTGCACTTTCGCTTCCCGCAATAAACAAGCCAAAACCAGATAGTCACCTGTTTTCTCTGCTAACTCATACAGCGAATAACCAGCCTCGGATTCAACGTCCTTCAGACCCGGCTCCTTGGCCAGCAAGGCGCGGATCGAATTAATATCTTTGTTGATTATTGCGGTAACGATTGGGTGCATTTCTTTCGCCAGCGTCTCCCTCGTTGCCTCTGCGCCAGCAGAGCAAATTAGAACCCCTTGGTATCCAGGCAGACCCGTAGACAGCCTGCCCAAATCATCCCGACCCCGATATAAGATGCGCGGAACATTGCACGAAAGTTACATAAAAGACCGCTTGAATTCCTGGATGGGCAATTAACTTAATGATTTTTATCGGCGTCGCCAAGGGGGTTTGAACCTTATAAACTCAGCGGAAACAGCTTACTGGCATTGTCGTTTGACGGATAATCAAGTGCCGGGTAGCTGTTGCAGGTGTCTGGATGCACGCCATTTGGCGTAAATACGCCGTGAAGCGCGCGAGATTCAGCCCCGGCTTTGGTACATCCGCTGAGCAGGTTCAGGTTTGGATTACTCAAGATCACAAGACGTGCCATCATTCAAGTCCTCTGCTCCAGACCTCGTTCCCTCGTTAATGCGAATCATTTGCTATAGTTACTCGTGACAGGTAACTCGATAGCTGTACCATGTGCGGTATGGACGAGATATATCTCATCGTTCTGATCGTCGTCTCAGGTGCGTTTATCATTGGCACTATCGGCGGTCTTGTATCGCTGTTCAAGATTCCCAAGTTGAATGCCAGACTCATTCAGCTGGAACACCAACTTTCCCTGTCGCAAGCAGAAACGCAACCACGACCTCAAGTTTCTTCACTACATCCGGAACCTCCGACATATCCAGCCACAACTGAAGCCGTGCAAGGCCCACCGGAACCGACGTCACCGGGGCAACCCGTTCACGACTGGACGGAAGATACAAGTCCTAATCCTTACCTCGAGCGGTTCACGCAACAGATTAAAGACAACTGGATGATCTGGTTGGGTGGTTTCTGTGTAGCACTCGCGGGGATCTTTCTCGCGATCTATTCGATCGAACAAGGACTTCTCGGTCCAACAGGCAGGATCGTGCTGGGTATCGTCATCGGCATCGCGCTGCACATCGGAGCGGAATATCTAAGAAGACGTACGGGTGAATCGCATCCAGCGTTGGCGGCTTTGGCAGGCGCCGGCAGTATTACTCTTTTCGCCGCACTTTTATCGGCACTGCATCTATATGAGCTCATTAGTGTGCCAGTGGCGTTTATCTGTCTCGCAATCGTTGCCATTGCCACGATGTGGATGGCGTATCTGCACGGGCCGGCACTTGCCGCATTTGGTATCGTGGGTGCCTACCTGGTACCGATTATGGTTTCCAGCGGCGAAGGGCGCGTGCTCGTCGCACTGACGTACAGCGTCATTATCACCACAAGCGCTCTCCTGCTGCTGCGGTATGTCTACAAAAACTGGCTCTGGTGGGGATTCATAGCGGGCGCAATCGGCTGGTGGGCGATCACTCTCTTCGATGCGAATGCAGACGGTGCTCGCGGAATATACCTCGCTGCTATCGGCTACCTGATTCTGGCGATACCTACGTTCAACTGGAAACTGACTGAAGTTAACTGGTTGAGTAAAGAAAATTACCAGATCCGAAACTGGTTACCTTCGGCGGATATCAAAAGGCAAACTGTCATCAGTATAATCCTGCTGATCTTTGCCCAGGGAGCTTCGATCGCGGTTGAAGCTGACTTCTCCGGCGCTCTCGTTCACTGGAGTCCCCTGGTTGTTTTGCTATTGTTCGCTTCCCGATACCAGGAACCTCTTGGCTTCACACCCTGGTTGCTGCTGGTCGTCCTGCTCATCGCGTGGTTGGTTCCACAAGTGAACCTGGATGACGGCAGGATTTCGCTACAGCTGCTGAGCACCCCCGAGGACCACCAGGCCCTGTGGTATCTCGGTGTCAGCGCTGTAATGATCAGCGGGTTTTCCCTCGCCAATTTTCTTGCCTGTCGATTCCGGGCTATCTGGGCATCCTTGGCAGCACTCGCTCCGGTGTTGCTGTTGACACTTGCATACGTGCTGACCACCCGATTGTTGATTTCCTGGCAATGGGGAACCCTCACCCTGGTGATTGCCATGGTCTATCTTGGCATCGCTACCGCAGGCGTGCGCAAGAAGACACTGGATTCACTGGTGGTCTGGCTATTCGTGGGTGGTCACTTCGCGCTGTCCCTTGCCGCCGTGATGGTATTGGCAGAAGCGACTTTGACTCTGGCCTTTGCGGTTCAGCTGATATCCACCGCCTGGATCATTCGGCACTTCGCGTTGCCGTCTCTTGGATGGTTATTGAAGATACTGGCGGCTATTGTCGTAACCCGGCTGACAATCAATCCATGGGTGGCCGGTTACGTCGCGGAAACACATTGGTCCTTGTGGACCTATGGAGGATCAACCACCTGCTGCATTGTTGCCATGGTTCTACTTCGCCCATGGCCACACCTATGTCGATGGGCCGAAGGCGCGGCCTTGCACCTTTTCGCATTAACGCTATGGTCGGAAACACGTTACTGGTTGTATGACGGCGTGGTTTTTGCCGATGATTTCACCTCCCTTGAAGCGGGGATCTATATGTTGCTGTTTGGCAGCTTATCCGTCGTATACCATCTCAGAAGCCTCGTAAGCCAACATCTCGAACGTCTATACAAGATATATTCTTACCTCCTCGCAGTGATGGCACTTGTCAGCTACGGCATCATTCTACTCAAGACGCTGGCTAGCTCGAGCTGGGTCGAAGTCGGCGATACACCACTTCTCAACATGATGCTGCTCTACTATGGCGTACCCGTTTGTCTCGGGGCGGCTTTCTACTGGTTTCATGAGGCAAGATTTCGATCCGCATCGATCATCTTCGCCGGTATTGCTGCTTTTATTTTCGTTTCCCTGGAAATCAGGCACCTGTGGCAATCGACAATCAGACTTGATCTGCCAACCGACAGCGGCGAACTCTACACCTACTCCGCCGTCTGGTTAACCATGGCCATCGGCGCAATTCTATCGGGCGCATGGCGATTCGGGAATCAGTGCTACAGGGCAGGGATGAGTTTGCTGGCATTAGTCATCTTTAAGATTTTTCTCGTAGACATGTCAGACCTGGAAGGCCTGCTGCGCGTCGCGTCGTTTATGGGTCTTGGACTCGCGTTACTCGGTATTTCTTATCTTCACCAGCGCATTGAACGGCACCAGCGCACCGAGCTTTAGCTAATAGGTGACGCGCTAAGTCAATGTGATGCGCCCGAGGCGTTGGAAGCACTGGCGGACGATGAGCTGCGACAGGAACTGAAGGCGCGCATGGCTCGGTTCAAGGACACGGTGTACAGCGACGTACCAAAGGCCCGCCAGGCTGGCGCTGCGTAAGCTCCACACGGATCAAGTAGCACATCCGGTGAAGGTGGAGCCTACCAACTGCGGAGGTGAGCGGCGCTGCGGGCGCTGTCGTCTCCACCCAGCGTGAGGATGGCGTCCCCAAGGGGATTGGAACCTTATAGACTCCGCGGAACGCTTGCTGACATAATTGTTTGAGGGGTTTACTAGCGGCGCGTCCGCAACACGCACTTGCCGGCTATCGCCGGTTGGGCGATGTAGCGGCAGAATCGCTCAAGTTTGACACGTTGACGACAGTGGCCGGGTCGCCACAATGCAGCGAAAAGCCGGCGGCCTTAGCTCGAGGTACCGGCCAGTTTCTTTTTTCGCTACTTGGGTGCCGGACTAGTCCGGTGCGCCCGGTGCTCGTGATCTACCTTGCCACGCTGGGGCACTCTTATACCATCGCTCCCCTGCTGGACAAGGTCACTGCCGCGTTGTGCGGCCAGCGCTACAGCGAGCATCACAGGCAGGTGCTCGCGCTTGGCCAGTTCCAGAAGCTTGTCATCGGGGATATCCGCCATCGCGATACAATCTTGCAGACTCAGCATGTCAGCCTCTCCGTTTGCTGTCAGGGTCGGCCCGGATTCTAGGCGGCCGGGCCAGGCAGACGCAGAATTCTAGTTCACGCGCCGAGGCAGTTTTGTGACGTGTTGTCCACTAATCGATTCCCGTGATAGGACATCATGACCACCTGCATTAGCCGTCCCCAGGGGATTGCCAGATACGTCCCTGGACCTGGCTCGCTCAGGCTTGCCGCGCATCGTGAAAAATCGTGCCCGACGGGCGCTTATTGGCAATCGCAGCCAGCCAGGAGACAATCGCCGTTTACCAAAATCAAGCACACACTCGTCTACTTATGCAAACTGACAATCTTCGTATCGCCCGAACCCACCCGCTGATCTCCCCTGCGGTACTCGAAGAAGAGCTGCCGAAAGACGATGCGGACGCCTCATTCGTCGACCAAGCGCGCAGCACGATCAAACGGATTCTAACCGGTGAGGATTCCCGTGTATTGGTCGTCATCGGTCCCTGTTCGATTCATGATCCGGCAGCCGCCGAGGAGTACGCCGGGCAATTACATGAACTGGCCCACGAAGTCCAAGAACAGCTTTTCTGCGTGATGCGTGTCTATTTCGAGAAGCCGCGGACGGTGGTTGGCTGGAAAGGGCTGATCAACGACCCCGATCTGGACGCCACCTACAAAATCAACAAAGGGCTGCGCCTAGCTCGCCAAATGCTGTTGACTATCACGCGGGCGGGCCTCCCGGCTGCAACTGAATTTCTCGATACGACATTCGGCCAATACTACACCGATCTCATCAGCTGGGGAGCCATCGGCGCACGTACCGTCGAAAGCCAGATTCATCGGGAACTGGCATCGGGACTCTCAATGCCAGTGGGCATCAAGAACCGTACGGACGGTGATATTAAGGTCGCAATAGATGCCATCCACGCCGCAGCACACAAACACCTTTTCCCCTCGCTGACCAAAGAAGGCGCACCGGCCATCCTGGAGACGAACGGCAATCCGGACTGTCACCTTGTGCTGCGCGGGGGTAGGAAACCAAACTACGATGCTCAGTCGGTGAATGATGCGCAGGAGAAGCTTCGCGACGCCGGATTGAATCCTGCGGTGATGGTAGATTGCAGCCATGCCAATTGTGAGAAAGACCCGCAGCTACAAATCAACGTCGCAATGGAGGCGATCAAGCAACGAATTGCAGGTAACGCTGCCCTATGCGCACTGATGATCGAAAGTCACCTCCTCCCAGGTCGACAGGATATCGTAAAGCCACTCACCTATGGGCAAAGCATTACCGACGGTTGTCTGGGTATGAGCGAAACACGTACGTCGCTATCGGAACTGGCAGACAAGCTCGCAACGCGGACGCGATAAACGACAATCGCTACTGCAATCCGGTACTAAGGCTTGTAGTGCGATCTTTTCCGACTAGAGTGCAACCGATTTTGCGACTG